>JAKLIM010000500.1 GCA_022709605.1 Bacteroidota bacterium
TATTTCGGTGTGGCGACTGTGTGGAACATAAAACACATCGTCAAATCCACGAAAAATCGGATTTTGCGGATTGTGATTGAAATGTTCGAACACACCAAACATTTTGGCATCGAGTGGATACTTCGGAATTCCATAATGGTGATGTAAACCCGCCTGAGCTGCCCAACATATATGAAACGTTGAAGTTACATTGGTACGTGACCAGTCGAATATTTTGGTAATTTCGCTCCAATAATTAACCTCTTCGAATTCCAATAACTCAACCGGAGCACCTGTAATTATCATGCCATCGTATTTGCTTTTACTTATTTCTTCAAAAGTTTTGTAAAATGTCATCAAATGTTCGATGGGCGTATTTTTCGACGTATGACTTTCCATGTGCAAAAAATCAATTTCAATCTGCAAAGGCGAGTTCGAAAGCAATCTTATCAGGTCTGTTTCTGTCGTAATTTTTATCGGCATCAGATTCAAGATCACAATTTTAAGCGGTCGAATCTCCTGATGAGACGCTCGTTCTGAGTCCATCACGAATATGTTTTCTTCGCGTAAAACATCAACAGCGGGTAATGTTATGGGGATATTTAATGGCATGGTTTTCTAGTTTAATGTTTGATAATTAGAATCCCGAAAGCTCCCGAAGTCCCGAAGTCTCGGGACGGGACGGGAGAAATTAAGAAATTAAAAAAAATAGTGATTTTGAGATAATTGAGTTAATTTCGTGTCAATCTAAGTGTTATCAATATTCAATTTGAAAGTTTATAAAGTTTTAAATAATGTTGTTTGAAATTTAATATTTGATATCTATTTTCTTATTTTCTATTTTCTTATTTTCAATTTTTCTTATTTTCAATTTTTCTTATTTTAAATTTTACTTATTAATTTACTCAATAATATTTTCGATACAAATTCCAATAATCGGTAGTTCCGATAAAATCTTTTAGAAAAGTGTTGAGTTTTTCTAATAAACGTGTCGAACTTTTGTGCACTGCCCAACTATAATTTTGATTAAATCCTAACGACAACGAAAAATCAAGATTGGGATATTTAGTTTTATATTTCAGGGCAAACTGATCGGGACAAATTGTATTTTTTATTTTACCTTCAGATACCATTTGAATCAAATCCTCATTGCTTACATTTTCAATTTCCTGTACATAAATCATTTCCGCAATTTCGTCTGACAGATGTTCAATCCTCATTTTATAAGGCGAATTTGCCGGTAGGTAAATTGTATCATTAGCCAATTCAGATTGAGATTTTATCATACTGTTCGGAACGGTATCATTCCCAATTCGTTGAACCAATATTTGGCTTGCAGTTAATAATGTTTCAGAAAACGAAAGCAACTTATTATGTTCGGTTGTCATGGGAATAATGTTGGCAATTATATCACATTCACCGGTTTCTAAACTTTGAATGGCTTCAGCCATATCATTTTGCTCGGCAATTTGAAGTTCAACACCCAAACTATCGGCAAATGCTTTTATTATTTCGTATTGAAAACCTGAAATGCTATCACCGGTGAATTCAAAACCTAAACTACTGCTGTCGGTTATCACCGCAAGTCTGCCCTCTTTCAGAACATCCATTAAATCGTGTGGCTTTTTTATTTCTATTTTTTTACACGAACTAAAAACTACCAAACCCAACAACAAAAAAATTACTATTATTTTAAATCCTAATCTAAAATTCATTCTTTCAATTCGTTTCTTCTTAATTGACATTGTAATATAAAACGACCACGAAATTACTCATTTATTTTTACAGAATTTTTTTTTAATGGATAATTACATAAAAATTTACAATTTAAAAACATTACAAATTACATAATCAATTCATATTCTGCAATTTAAAACAAAGTACAAATATTAAAATTCTTATCATAAATTTCAATCATATATTCCTGTTTCAGAATAAATGTATCTTTGCAATTCGAAATTTTGATAATAACTTAGAAAATGACTTATTTACGCAAACCGGAGTGGTTGAAAACCAGATTAAAAAGTGATGCTCAATTCTCACATGTCCATAATATTATTAAACAAAATGGTTTACATACAATATGTACCAGCGGTAGATGTCCCAACCAGAGTGAATGCTGGAGCAAAGGTACTGCTACATTGATGATTTTGGGTGAAATTTGTACACGGTCGTGTAAATTTTGCAACACTTTAAGCGGAAAACCATTTACTCCTGATGCTCAGGAACCGAAAAAAGTAGCTGATTCTATTCGACTTATGAATTTGAAACATGCCGTTGTTACTTCG
>JAKLIM010000501.1 GCA_022709605.1 Bacteroidota bacterium
AATTGATCAGGTGATTATCAGATGGCCATCCGGTCTTGTTGATACTATAGTAAATCCTTCTCCTAACCAAACTTTATTAGTGGTTGAAGGAGCTACATTGAGTGTTAACCAAAATACTATTTCTAATTTTGTGTTGTATCCTAATCCTGCAAAAGATTTTGTAACCTTGAAAAGTTCAACAACAAGTTCAATAGTTTCTGTTGAAATTTTTGATTTAAACGGGCGTAAAGTTTTAACTTCTGATGTGGTAAAAGAAACAATTTCTGTTCAATCTTTATCGGTAGGGACTTACCTGCTTTTGGCGAAAGACAGTGATGGAAATCTTTCTACACAGAAATTTATCAAACAATAAAAAAACTCAACCAAACTAAATTTTGAAAAAGCCCTCCTTTGTGAGGGCTTTTTTATAACTTTGAATTTCAAAAAATAATTAAAACAACATGAACTACATACTTTTTGACGGACCTGTTCGTAACGCTCTTTTGCCTTTTACATTCACTCGTCCGGTAGCTGATATTCGCATTGGAATTTTAACGATACGTGAAAAATGGGAAAAATATTTAGGCTATACCACCACAACTATTACCGAGGAATATCTTTCCGAAAAATTTCCAATGGTTGAAATGGAAGAAAATATTTTAATCAATTCCTCCTTTCTTCCTAATGAAGTGTTGGTGGAAATGATTAAAAGTTTAGAAAAAAATCAAGCCATTTTTAAAGGTGAAGAAGTGGTCGCTTTTTATACGAATGATACGCAAGAAGAAGTAGACTTTGATACCTATGAAATCATCGATTACAACGAAGAAGGTTTACGCATCGAACATACTTGGGATATTTTTGCTAAGAATGATGCCGCCATCCGCGAAGATTTTGAATTGTTAACTGAAGGAAGAACTTCACAACCGATTCCAAAAAGTGTGAATGTAATTAACCCTGAAAATATTTTTATTGAAAAAGGAGCCAAACTGGAATTTGTAACGTTAAATGCCTCCACCGGGCCCATTTATATTGGCTATAATTCCGAAATCATGGAAGGTTCTGTTATTCGGGGTCCATTTGCCTTATGTGAAGAAGCACAAGTGAAATTAGCTACTAAGGTTTATGGAGCTACGACTGTTGGACCACATTGTCGAATTGGCGGAGAAGTGAATAACTCTGTTCTTTTTGGCTATTCCAACAAAGGACACGATGGATTTTTAGGGAATGCTGTTTTGGGTGAGTGGTGCAACATTGGGGCCGATTCTAATAATTCCAACTTAAAAAATAATTATGATGAGGTGAAATTATGGAGTTATGAAACGGAAGGTTTTGAAAAAACCGGTTTGCAGTTTTGCGGTTTAATGATGGGTGACCACAGTAAATGTGGTATCAACACCATGTTTAACACCGGCACCGTAGTGGGCGTTTCCACCAATATTTTCGGTAGCGGATTTCCAAGAAATTTTGTGCCGAGTTTCAGTTGGGGTGGAGCAGCCGGGTTTACTACTTACATCACTAAAAAAGCCTTTGAAACCGCTCGAATTGTTACGTCTCGCCGTCACGTAGAATTCACCGAAGAAGATGCGAGAATTTTAGAACATGTGTTTGAGGAAACGAAGAAGTGGAGGAAGGAGTAAGAATTTTTTAACCGCAAAGAATTCGCGGTGCTTTATTTAATCATTTTGCATTCTTTGCGGTTAAATTTTCTTAACCCTCTTCAAGCTCAACAAATTCAACGGATTAATCCCCAAACCTTCCACATTTTTTCTCGTAAACCTTGCCACTTTATCATAAAACAACGGAATAATTGGAGCTTCTTCAATGATGATTTGATCCATTTGTTGATACAATTCAAATCGCTTGGCATCATCCGTTTCTAAAAATGCTTTTTCATACAAACCATCAAATTTGGCATTAGAAAAATGCGTGTAATTCGGTCCATTCGGAGCAAAGTTTTTACTGTAAAAAAGCGATAAATAATTCTCCGCATCGGGATAATCGGCAATCCAACTCGCTCTGAAAAAAGTGACTTTTCCGGTCGCAATCGCTTGTCGTAATGTTGAGGGTGGGTTGACATCAATTTCAACATCTAACCCAATTTTTTGCCATTCTCGTTGTAAAAATTCACCAATATCAATGTAAGAGGCATTTGTGCTCAAAAAGATTTTTGGTTTTTTGACACCGGTTTCTTTTACATAATCTGCCACTAATGCTTTAGCTTTTTCAGGTTCAAAATCATACCCTTTTTGATTATTAAAACTAGGCATTCCACTCGGAATCACTCC
>JAKLIM010000502.1 GCA_022709605.1 Bacteroidota bacterium
CGGTTACAAAGCGTTAGCCAAAGTGCTGCAATCGATGAACCCTGAGGAGGTTATTAATGAAGTTATGACGGCCAACCTACGTGGAAGAGGTGGTGCAGGATATCCCACTTATAAAAAGTGGAGAATAATGGCGAACAAACAAGCTGATCAAAAATATATAATTTGTAATGCTGACGAAGGAGATCCCGGAGCTTATATGAACCGCAATGAAATTGAAAGCGATCCGCACTCGTTACTCGAAGGAATGCTGATAGGTGCTTATGCAATGGGGGCATCCAAAGGCATTGCCTACGTCCGTGCGGAATATCCACTGGCTGTGAAACGGTTAGAAATCGCTATCGAACAAGCCAAAGAACTAGGACTCATGGGCGATAATATTTTAGGTACTGATTTCTGCTTCGATTTTCAGATTGTTGAAGGTGCAGGTGCCTTTGTTTGCGGCGAAGAAACGGCTTTGATTGCCTCTATCGAAGGTAAAGCCGGTAGACCAACTCCTCGCCCACCCTACCCTGCCGATTCGGGATTATACGGCAAGCCAACCAATATTAATAATGTGGAAACATGGTGCAATGTTCCGGTTATACTTGCAAAAGGAGGAAAATGGTTTACTGAAACCGGCACTGAAAAAAGTCCGGGAACAAAAGTTTTTTCGTTGGTTGGTAAAATAAAAAACACTGGATTGGTTGAATTACCACTTGGTTCTACATTGAATCAGTTTATATTTGATATTGGAGAAGGTACCGGAACAAACAAACGTATAAAAGCTGTACAAACAGGAGGACCTTCGGGCGGTTGCATACCGCTGGAATATTTCTCGACACCTGTTGATTACGAATCGCTTGCTGAACTTGGAGCTATTATGGGTTCAGGCGGAATGGTTGTGATGGATCAGGACAACTGTATGGTTGATGTGGCTCGATACTTTCTTGAATTTAACGCTTCCGAATCGTGTGGAAAATGCACTCCTTGTCGCGAAGGACTTTCGCAGGCGCTTGCTATTCTCACAAAAATTACAAAGGGTCAGGGAACTTACACCGATTTGACAACCCTCGAATTATTAGCCAGAACAATAAAAGACACATCAATATGCGGTCTTGGTCAAACTTCACCTAATCCGATTCTAACAACATTACGCTATTTCCGGAACGAATACGAAGAACACATACAGGAAAAACGGTGCTTATCAGGAGTTTGTGAATCACTTTATATGGCACTTTGCGAAAACAGTTGTCCGCTACACATGAATATTCCGGGATACATAGAACTGATAAAAGAAGACCGGATTGAAGAAGCCTTTGAACTTACACTTCGCGACAATCCGATTCCGGGGACCATAGGACGAATTTGTCATTTCCACTGTCAGATGCGATGCCGCCGCGATCAGATTGATGAGCCGGTTTCGCAGGGGGAAATACACCGTTATCTGGCTGATACCATGTATTTGCTCGGCAAAGAAAATGTAATTTACAATAAACTTTTAAAAGAAAAACTGCCTTCGACCGGGAAACAAATTGCCATCGTGGGAGCCGGTCCTGCGGGCCTGACCGCTGGATTTTATTTGGTTCGGTTGGGACATAAAGTAGTAATTTACGATGCACTTCCCGAAGCAGGAGGAGTAATTCGCTACGGCATTCCACAATATCGATTGCCAAAATCAATTTTAATAAAAGAAATAGAATTGATAAAAAAACTGGGTGTTCAGTTTATGTTTAATCAGAGATTGGGCGATAATCTGGATTTCAACACTTTAAAAAAACAAAACGATGCTGTTTATCTTGGCATTGGTGCCTGGAAAGAAATCGGGCTAAAAATACCGGGGGAACATGCCAAAGGTGTAATTTCGGGAACTGAATTTTTAAAGGATTTAGCATTAGGTAAAGAACCAAAAATTGGCCGGAAAGTGATTATTATAGGTGCCGGAAATGTTGCAATCGATGTTGCAAGAAGTATCTGGCGATTGGGAAAGCATGTAACTGTAGTTTATCGCCGCGAAAAATGCGATATGCCTGCCAATCATGTTGAAATTGAAGAATCGGAAGCCGAAAAAATCAATTTCCGTTTTTTATCGGCACCCGAAGAAATTATTACAGATACAAAGGGAAAAGTTACAGGATTACGAATACAGTTAATGACTACCGGTAGCGTAGATACTTCGGGACGTAAAAAACCTGTACCAACCGGAAAATTTGAAGAAATTCACTGCGACACCATTATCCTTGCTGTAGGTGAAAAAGTTGATTCCGAGCAATT
>JAKLIM010000503.1 GCA_022709605.1 Bacteroidota bacterium
CGCAAAATTACATATAATTTTGCGATTACAAACGCAAAATTATATGTAATTTTGCGTTTAGAGTAAAAAATCTAATTTTACCAGGTGTTTTTTACAATTTACTTTTCAGTCTAATCCAAAAAAACATTTTAATATTTTGGATTAGCCTTTTTAATCGTATTTCTCCATTTTATCATCAATGGTAACATCTTCCAACGAACTTTGGATTTTTATATACGTCATCAAACTTTCGGCACCTGCTTCATAACATGCTTGTTGAGCCTTTTTTACCACAATCATTATTTCATCGTAGTTGCCTTCCATTACAGTTTCGAAAGGTGTAACACGATATTTGAGACCTGAGCTGGCGATAATTTCAATTGCTTTATCAACCAATTGATAAGGATTATAGATTTTGATGTTGGAAGAATTTGCAGTGCAATATTGACGGTTTTAATCATAATGTGTTTATGAATCAATTGTATATGAAATGAAAATGTTTGATACAGTGAAATAAAGATTGGTGGAAGTTGAAAAAAATTATTTACAAAGTACCCAGGCTGAGGCAAATCTTTTGTCAGATTCACGGAGTTTCAGCATAAACTTTATAGCTTCTTCTTTTTCGTTAAACGATTGAATAACAACTCTGTATGTTTTTATTGGGGATAAAACATGAGCGCAATCGTATTTTTCATCTTTCAACGAATTGCATAAACGATCTGCAGATTTTTGTGTTGGCAAGCTGGCAACAACTACGTGATACAAATCGGCGTCGTTGATGACTACAGTTGTTTCGGTTGGGCTTTCAGTTTTGCTTAATTCAGGACACGCATTGGGTGTAACTGTAACTTCGGGCAAATTTGCAAAAGCGATGGAAGACAAATCGGCGTATTCAGTATTTTTCACATCGTTAACCTGCTGAGATATACCCAATAAGGCGAAGAATAGAACTGCCGCAGCAGCATTTCTTAGTGTACTTGCTTTGGGTAATGTAAAGGAAACTTTACGTCTTTCGTCGTCGGTTTTGGCTTTACGAGGCGAAATATGTAGTTCTGAAAGTCCTAAATTGGCCGGTAAAAAATTTATTTTTTCAACAGGAGTAAACTGTATATTTCCGGTTTCGTTTTTAAAGATGGTACCTAAATTTTCAATTTTGAATATTCCGGTATGAGTAAGGCGTGATTTGATAGTATCAACCTCACTTTCAATCAATTCTACGGCTTTTCGATACGTTATTCCTTCTGTTCGGGCAATTTCGATGGCCAATAAACCATCGGCATGTTTCATTAATGGATTGAAACCAATGGTTGAAAACGGAGGTGTAATTCTATCGGCATGTATTACAGCTGATTGTTTTTGAACTACAAAACCTCCCAATTGCGGTACTACCACGTAATCGTGATAGGAAAGCATTTTTTCGATATGTTGATTTATTTTATCCACGTTGCAAAAGTAGAGAATGAATACTAAATTAATAACAATTTTGGTAAAAAGTTTTCAACAAGTTGTCAAAAATAAAAATCGATGTATCTTTGTAATCTATAAGTTTTATATCATTCTGTATTTCAAAATGCTGTTAATCAAATATATAAATAGTAAATTGCAAATTATTGAATGAATTGAAAAGTACTTAATCTTTTGAAAATCATATATTAAAGAAATGAAAAGAACTATCCTTATTACCGGTGGAGCCGGATTTATCGGTTCGCATGTTGTACGATTATTCGTCACAAAGTATCCTGATTATCAGATTTTAAACCTTGATGCATTGACTTATGCCGGCAATCTCGAAAATCTGAAAGATATTGATGGAGCACCCAATTATACTTTTGTTAAAGGTGATATAACCGACGAAGTGTTTATTTCTGATTTATTTTCGAAATATGCGATTGATGGTGTCATCCATTTGGCTGCCGAATCGCATGTGGATCGTTCGATAACCGATCCGTTTTCGTTTATTCGCACCAATGTTTTCGGAACGTGTATTTTGTTAAACACGGCCAAAAATGCATGGAAAGGCAATATGGAAGGCAAAAAGTTCTATCATATTTCTACCGACGAAGTATATGGTGCGTTGGAATTCGACGGTACATTTTTTACTGAGGATACTAAATACGATCCACATTCGCCCTACTCTGCCAGCAAGGCCTCATCCGACCATTTCGTGAGGGCATATCACGACACTTATGGCTTGCCGGTAGTAATTTCTAATTGCTCTAATAATTATGGTGGCAACCATTTTCCCGAAAAATTAATTCCACTTTCAATCA
>JAKLIM010000504.1 GCA_022709605.1 Bacteroidota bacterium
AATTTGATGAAAAAATTATAATGAAAGTATATCATAATAAGCTTTATGAAATTTTCAATTCAAATTTATGATTAATGTTTCAATTGTTCTATATAATCATTCATTTTCCGAAATTGCTCCCCTGATTCATAATTTACTTGCATCGGGAGTAGTTTCTGTATGTTTTATTATTGACAACTCTCCCACTCCAACGCCTGAATTCAACTCGTTGCCTGTCACTTATATTTTCAACAATAAAAATTCCGGTTACGGTGCTGCACATAATATTGCACTTCGTAAAACAATCGAACAGGGCATTCCTTACCACTTGGTTTTAAATCCTGACATTGAGTTAAATGGTCAGGATTTGATAAAAATTGAGGGTTTTATGAATTTAAATACAGAAATTGGACATTTAATGCCCAAAATATTATATCCTGACGGGAAAATTCAGTACCTTTGCAAACTACTTCCAACCCCTTTCGATTTAATTTTCAGGCGATTTTTGCCTACAAAATGGACCGAAAAACGTATGGAAAGATTTGAAATGAGAAAAACGGGTTACAACAAACTTATGGATGTTCCGTATCTCTCGGGCTGTTTCATGTTTTTACGCACCGAAGCGTTGAAAGAAGTTGGTTTATTCGATGAACGGTTTTTTATGTACCCCGAAGATATTGATTTGACACGTAGAATTCATCGAAAGTACAGAACAGTTTTTTATCCGGATGTAAGCATTGTACATCATCATGCACAGAGTTCGTATCTGAATTTGAGAATGTTACGCATACATGTTACAAATATGATCAAATATTTCAATAAATGGGGCTGGATTTTTGATAAGGAAAGACGAAAAATAAATAAAAAGATAATGGCCCCTAACCCCTAAAGGGGGATAAGAGTTTTTTGCAATTTCGGCACAATTAATTGAAATACAATGGGGTATGCCAAATTGGCACACCCAATAAAATATAATAAATATAACAAACTTAAATGCCCCTTTAGGGGTTTGGGGTCTATGAATTTCAGCATTTTACAAATCACCAGTGCCTTTATGGTACTTTTTGCAATTATTGATATATTGGGTTCTATTCCCATTATACTATCGGTAAAAAAGAAATCAACCACATTTCACCCTTTCAGGGCGAGCGCCATCGCGTTTTTGATTCTGGTTGGATTTCTATTTACCGGCGAAGTAATTTTAAAATTATTTGGTGTTGATATTCAATCATTTGCTATTGCAGGATCACTTGTTATCTTTATTTTTGCCATCGAAATGATATTAGATATCGAAATTTTTCACAACAAAGGACCGGAAGGAAGTTCGTCCATTGTTCCGCTTGCATTTCCGCTAATTGCCGGACCGGGTTCTTTTACGACTTTACTATCGCTTCGGGCTGAATATAATACACTTAACATATTAATTGCGCTGATTTTGAATTTAATTTTCGTGTATATTGTATTAAAATCAACCTCAAAAATTGAAAAAATAATCGGTGAAGGTGGAATTTACATTTTACGTAAAGTTTTCGGTATAATATTATTAGCAATTTCTGTCAAACTTTTCACTGCCAATATCGGTTCTTTACTTGATTAGAATATATTAATTATTCGTCAGATAATCGAGTATCTTAAACATTTTCAGGTTATTGGCATCATAATATTCCGTTTCGTTCAGAATTTTGTTTGCCGATTGAACTGTTTCACTTTCAATGAGTTCCGATTTACCTTCATCAACCATCAATCTGACCGATTCGGCTGTAACTTCGAAATGAAATTGTAAACCCAATACGCGATTATTGTATAAAAAAGCCTGATTTTCACACCCGTCTGAATAAAACAAATGTTCGGTTTCTGGTGGTAAATTATAGGTATCGCCGTGCCAGTGAAAAACGGTGAAACGTTCGTCAAAATCCTTCAACATCGCGTGATTCAGTCCTTTTTTAGTGGCTTTTATGTCGAACCAACCAATCTCTTTATGCTGACCGGGATAAACTGTAGCACCCAATACTTCAGCAATTAACTGCGAACCAAGACAGATGCCCAGAACGATTTTCCCCTTTTCGATGGCTTTTCTGATAAGATCTTTTTCCAACTTGAGCCACGGATAAATATTTTCCTCGTAAACACTCATGGGTCCACCCATAACAATCAGCAAATCAGCATCTTCTATTTCAGGGAGTTGAATATGTTCGTAAAAACGTGTAAAAGACATTTTACAATTGTGCTTTTTCGTCCAGGTTTCAATACAGCCCA
>JAKLIM010000505.1 GCA_022709605.1 Bacteroidota bacterium
AAAGAGTATCGATATCAATTAATGCTTGTGCTGAGTATTCGATGTAAAACCGATTCATTAATAATCAAGTTTTAAATCAGAATTGTAAAATTTATTGAGCTTCTCCTCCATTTCCTTCCAAATTTCATTGTGAGATTTACTTGTTGCAGGATTTAGAATTCTGGGGTCAATTTGTTCAATCCTGGCAATTTTAGGGTGTTTTATTACTTCCTGAAGTAATCGACGACCTGTAGGTGAAGATATATCTATTTGAACATTAATTGATTGCATATAAATAATTGTATTTTATTTTAGTACAAATATAGCGTTTTTTTTGATATTGTTTAATAAATAATTATTCGAACAAATTTATTGTACCAATTTTTCCATAGCCGACCAAAGTTTATCGTCTTCAGGAACGGGAGCTGTGATTTGAATGAGCTGTTTCGAAACCGGATGCGTAAATTCCACATGGCGGGCATGCAAACTAATGCCCCCATTCGGATTTGAGCGGGCAAAACCGTATTTTAAATCACCTTTAATCGGACATCCCATTTTGGCTAACTGGCATCGAATCTGATGATGTCGGCCTGTTTCGAGATGTATTTCCAATAAAAAATAAGTGTCGGAATGTGCAATGAGTTTATAACTCAATGCTGCGGCTTTTGCATTGGGAACCATTTTATCATGCGCTACCGATTTATTTTGTTTTTCGTTGCGGAGCAAAAAATGTTCAAGTCTGCCTTCTGTTTGAGCGGGTTTTTCTTTCACAATAGCCCAGTAAGTCTTTTTAACTTCCTGATTTTTAAACATTTCGTTCAGTCGCGAAAGTGCTTTACTTGTCTTTGCAAACAGCACCACACCACTTACCGGACGGTCTAATCGATGCGTCACTCCACAAAAAACCTCACCGGGCTTATTGTATTTTTCCTTCAGGTACTTTTTTAGGGTTTCCGAAAGTGGTTCATCGCCTGTTTTATCGCCCTGCACTATTTCGGAACAGGTTTTATTAACTGCTATAATGTGGTTATCTTCGTAAAGTACTGTCATAGACCCCTAATCCGTCAGTTGACGGAGAACTAAATTCGTATTGTTTTGTTTATCAATCATTTAAATAAAAAAATATCATTTTTCAGATATCAATGCTAATATTTCTTATTCCTCTTTAGGGGTTAGGGGTTCTTTGTCTCACAGCTTCATAAATCAAAACTCCTGCCGCTACCGATACGTTCAGTGAATCGATACTGCCTAACAAAGGAATTTTTACCATTTCGTCGCAAAGGCGAAGATGATCCTGACTTACGCCTTCGTCTTCAGCACCCATGATAATTCCGATAGGCTCGGTCATTACTGCATCGGTATAATTTTTTGTGGCTTTTTCGCTTGCTGCAACTAATTTGATGCCCGAAGCAACTAAAAATTTAAGCGCATTGCCCAAATTTTCTTCGCGACAAACCGGAATTGAAAGTAAAGCTCCGGCTGAAGTTTTTACGGCATCGGCATTTATTGATGCCCCACCTTTGGTTGGAATAACGATAGCATCAACACCTGCACATTCGCATGTACGGGCTATGGCTCCAAAATTTCTAACATCGGTTACACCATCGAGTACAACGATAAACGGCATACGACCTTCTTCGTAAATTCCGGGAATAATATCTTCGATGCGTTGATACGCTACCGGCGAAATAAATGCAATGGCTCCCTGATGATTTTTTACTGTCATTTTGTTCAGCTTTTCGAGCGGAACATATTGAACCGGAACTTGTAATCCATTGATTGCAGCAAATAGTTCGCGCGACAATTCACTTGTCATATCGCGGCGCATCAGTATTTTGTCAATTTCTTTCCCGGCCTGAATGGCTTCAATTACCGAACGAATTCCAAAAATCATATCCTTCTCAGGACGTTGCTTGTTTTTATAGTTTATCATTTTAAAATAGTTTTTTTTCTAAATCAATAATTTGCTGTTCACGTTCTTCCGAATAGGTTTTATCATTCAAAGTTATGTGTTTTAGCAAATGTAATGCCTTGGTATTTAAATTTATAGCGTCACTTTCTCTTGCTAACAACGAATAAATTTCAGCTGTTTCAAGCAAGAGTTTTACAATTGTTTCAAGATAAAAGTAGCTGTAATTTAGCTTCACAATTTCATTAATAAAATTCTCAGGATTAGATTTTAATATGTTTTCTAAATTAAAATCAACCATTCCTTCAAACGTCTCGCTTGCCAATTGCAAACTTT
>JAKLIM010000506.1 GCA_022709605.1 Bacteroidota bacterium
GAAATCCGATACGATTTCCCGATTCTTGAAGAAAAAATATACAATAAACCACTCATATACTTTGATAATGGGGCTACAACTCAAAAACCCCGTTGCGTGGTGGAACAAATCGATTAAGCTTATTATCATTTAAATGCAAACATTCATCGCGGCGTTCATTTTCTGAGTCAGAAAGCTACCGAGGCACATGAAACTGCCCGAACGAAAGTCGCAGCATTTCTCGGTGCTTCCAAACGCGAAGAAATAATTTTTACCCGCGGAACAACAGAAGCCATCAATTTAGTCGCATTTTCGTATGGCGAAGCGTTTTGCAAAGCAGGTGATGAAATCATAATTTCGGTCATGGAACATCATTCCAATATAGTGCCGTGGCAAATGCTTTGCGAACGGAAAGGCGTGAAGTTGAGGGTGATACCGATGAATGAAAATGGTGAACTGGAGTTGGATGAACTGAAAAAGCTGATGAATGAACGCACCAGGATTATTTCAGTAACCCACGTTTCCAATGTATTAGGAACCATTAATCCCGTGAAGGAAATTATCCGTCTTGCCCACGAAAAAGAAATTCCGGTGCTGATTGACGGTGCTCAGGCCGTGCCGCATATTCCGGTCAATGTGCAGGAATTAGATGCCGATTTTTATGTTTTCTCGGGACATAAAATTTATGCTCCAACCGGAATCGGGGTGCTTTACGGCAAGGAAAAATGGTTGAATGCCATTCCTCCGTACCAGGGTGGTGGTGAAATGATTCAAACAGTTACTTTCGAAAAAACGACATACAACGAACTGCCTTTCAAGTTCGAAGCCGGAACACCTGATTACGTCGGTTCAACAGCACTGGCCCGTGCATTGGAATATGTCGAAAGCATTGGAATGCTGGAAATTGCCGAATATGAACACGAGCTAACTGCTTATGCCACTGAGCGATTAAAAGAAATTGAAGGCATCCGTTTTTTCGGAACAGCCAAAGAAAAAAGTGCTGTAATTTCTTTTTTGGTAAACAATATTCATCCCTACGATATGGGCATGTTGCTCGATAAATTAGGCATCGCCGTACGCACAGGTCATCATTGCGCACAACCACTCACCGATTCGCTGGGTATTCCCGGTACCGTTCGTGCTTCCTTTGCCTTTTATAATACCAAGGAAGAAATCGACAAATTTATTGAAGCATTGAAAAGGGTGGTGATGATGCTTAGTTGACCCCAAACCCCTCCCGATAAATGAATCAGGATAAATGGCGGGGCTTAAAAACCCCTCTATATTATAATTTTAAAATTATAGGTAGCAAAAATTGTAAATTGTAAATAAAAAAATTGTAAATAATAACATGACTATTACAGAAAAACAAAATAACATAGTTGAAGAATTCGAACAATTCGACGACTGGATGGATAAATATTCCCTGCTGATTGATTTGGGAAATTCACTTGGCAGTATCAATGACTCTGATAAAGTACCACAAAATATAATTGAAGGTTGCCAAAGCCGGGTTTGGTTAACTGCTGATTATCAAAATGGTATCATCACTTATCACGGCGAAAGCGATGCCATACTGGTTAAAGGAATTGTGTCGTTATTGATTCAGGTACTTTCTGGCCACACTCCCGACGAAATTCTGAATACCGAATTGTTTTTTATCGAAAAAATCGGGTTGCGGGAACATCTTTCGCCTACACGATCGAATGGTTTATTGGCCATGATTAAACAAATGCGACTTTACGCCATTGCTTATAAGTCGAAGGGGGAATGATTCTGGTGCAATAAGGGCAAAAAAGACATGAAAAGTAATTTTTATTACAAAATGAACCTCAATAGATCTTATTAAGTTGTTAGTAGCAAGTTTAGAAGAAAAAGAGCATTTTGACTTTTTCTTAAGTGAACTAGTTATTTAATAACTTATAAAAATGAAAATCAAATTTAACAACTGAATTTTGACTCATACTTATAAAAAACAATTCTTGGAATTTGAGTTCACAAATAAAATAAAAATCGAATTGCATTAAGTCAATATGAGTTATAAATATTAAAAACAATAATTCTTTTGTGTCGTAATATATAACCTCAAAGTACTTTTTTATGAAATCAATCAGAATTACAGGAATAATAGGTTCATCTATTATAATTCTTTATTACCTATTTATGGGTATATTTAGCATAAACACAATTCATGGAAAAGTTTACTTTATTTTCATGATACAATTATCCTTCTTTGGATAT
>JAKLIM010000507.1 GCA_022709605.1 Bacteroidota bacterium
TATTTTAATTATGAGGTATACAATCAATTGATGGCATAGATGGTTGAGAATATGCAATTCCGTTCTTATCTGCCGATATAGATATTGATTGCTTATTATAATCAGCAATTGTTTGAGTGTAGGTTAATATATTGCCAGCGGCTAATGCTCTACAACCTGTTGGTGTGCCATTATTATAAACTAAACAATACCTTGTAACTCCTGGTGTTGGAGACTTATTAATGGTCACCTCGATTTGAGATGCTGCTTTATTACAATCCACAGTTAAAACCACTGGGGGTATAATTGTATTATCTATAAAAGTTTCAAATTCTTGATTCTTTTCAGTTGCATTTTGAGAATTTCTTTGGCTAAGAGAAACAATTATACTTACAGCGATGACTGCAACCACAATTGCCCCTCCTATTATTAGGAGATATTCCAATGCGCCTTGGCCTTTTGTTGAGTTCATAATTTTTCTTATTTTGGGGGGGCAATTATCCCTACATTTATAATCGTACTTATTACTGCATTTGATTGGTCTAGATCTATTATTTCTATTTTATTTACGATTTGCTCATTATCATTAGCCTCTCGTAAAAAATCACAAAGTTTATTTAATCCATATTCGGAACAACTTAAATTATATGGGGAATCGAATTGATCAACAATTGTGTTAAATTCAACACCCTCTGTTTGCCTAGGAACGTTATTTGCGTAAACCACAAATTGATAACTACCACCAACCGTTATATCTGGATATAAACCTATGGTTAAATTGTTAGCTTCTAGGTTAAAAGCAAGTGAAGAGCCAACCAATTGTTGAGATTTTATAAAAACTCTATTTGAAACAGACGTGGTATCATTTTCAGTATTTGTAGTTTTTATAGATATAGTTTGAGAACCTATAGAACTACATTCGGAAACAATTGGATTTGATCCTTGACTGGTATCATAATCTGCAATTGTAAAAACTATTGGATTATCTGCGGGCGTCAATTCAAATCCCGAATGATCTGGAAGAAATATTATTGGCTTATCATCAAAAAGGACAGTATATTCGTATCCTTCTTTGTGTGTCGCATTCCATTTTACAACATATTCGTCATTACCTGCTTTCTCTTTACAAACCACGGATAATATAGTAGATGGAAGCGCTACATCGGTAGAGGCAATAAATTCTTTACTTTGTTGTTTAGAATTCTCCGTATTTTCTGAGCTCATTCCAATTAGAAGTGCAACAACTACAACAGCAACTAAAACAACACCTCCGATAATTAATAAATATTCGAGTGCTCCTTGACCTTTAGAATTAAGTTTTTTCATCATAATCATCTTTTTTTGAAACATTTATCATTAATAATATACAAATTAAAGAGTAATAATTACTCTTTAAATTTATTGTGCCTTAACTGAAGCAGACAATACTGAAACAGATCCGTTTGTGGTTTTCATAGAAGCAATTGTGCTGTCCTTAATACAATCGTGTGTTATTAATATCGGATTTGCTTCTTCATCTGCAACCGGAAATGTATCTGTATTATTTATAACCAAATTGTATCCATTTCCTGGTTTTGCAACAGGTGTCCAATTAACTGCAATTTGTGGATATACAGTTCCGACAGGTGTCCCTACACATTTAACTGTGTTAATTACTGATGGTATTGGCACATTTGTTGCGGCCATTGCTTCTTCATTTCTTGTTTTTGAATTTTCTGAATTTTGAGAACCCATTCCAACAAGTAAAGCAATTACAATTACTGCAATTAATACAGCTCCGCCGATTAATAGAAGGTACTCAAGTGCACCTTGTCCTTTTTTATTAAATTTCATTTTATTACCTCATTTTTAGTTTTAATTAAATTTATTTAACAGTAGCTTCTGCAGATACAACCGCAACGTCATTATTTACTGTCTTAATTGCTACTTTTTGATCAGTAGTACAACCCACAGCCGTTGAAATTATTGGGTTTGTAGATGATGTAATTGTGGCTTCTGCTTCTGCATTGTCTACAATTAATGTATATGCATTTCCTTCTTTGTGAACTGCTGTCCAATTAACTATATATCTTTCATCCCCTGTAGTTAATGGATTTGCATCTAGACCTTCATCACAAGTTACTGAATTTACTACTGATGGTATTGGCACGTTTGTTGCAGCCATTGCTTCTTCATTTCTTGTTTTTGAATTTTCAGAATTCTGAGACCCCATACCAACC
>JAKLIM010000508.1 GCA_022709605.1 Bacteroidota bacterium
CGTTAACGGACTTATTCCTGGTAAGACTTACATGTTTGAGTTTTGGGTTAAGGCCTCAAACATGAGCCACTATCTCCTGCCCTTTATCCGTTTCGCTTCCGATACTGGCAATATTTACGATTCTTATTTCTGTCCCAACGGCAATGTTGCTGACTGGACTAAAGTAATTTCAAGATTTACGACTCCACCGGGTGCTGACAGTGCTATCTTCATCTTTGCCATGTACCAGACCGGCGATGTATGGCTCGACGATTTTTCGCTGGTTATGCAGAATGATACTGCTTATCACAACTTTGCCATTCACGCTGATACAGTTGCGGGAACATTTACCGATGTTTTCAATGCCAACGGAATCGGGCCAGGTGATGCTTCACAACCCTTCAACCATGTGAACAAATTCCAGGAGGCTGGCATTCGTTATGTCAGAACACATGATTTTGCAACAGCTTTCGACTACCATGTTATTTTTCCCGATACTTCCAAAAGTGCAACTGACCCAGCAGCCTATAATTTTCACACAACCGACAGTTGCATTGCCAATATTATCAATGCCGGAGGATTTGTCTATTTCCGTTTTGGTGAAAGCTACGAGAGCGACCATGCTCATGCTGTTCCGCCTGCCGACAAACAAAAATTTGCCGATGTATGCGTGCAAATCATAAAACACTACAACGACGGATGGAATAACGGCTTTCATTACGGAATTGATTATTTTGAAATCTGGAACGAACCCGATTTGAAAGATTTCTGGGCCGGAACCGTAAACGAATATATTGAGCTATATACCGCTACTGCCAATGCAATAAAAAATTACAATTCCACACTGCACATAGGAGGGCCTGCTATGTCGAATATTTTCGACGAATCGTTTACCAATCCTTTTCTTCAATCAATTGTGACCCATCAAACGCCGTTGGATTTCTTTTCGTATCATCTGTACTATTTTCCAAATCCTTACTATTTCAAAGTAGTAAATGAATATGCCCGTCACAAGTTGAACGAATATGCTTTAAGCAATACTGAGCTGATTAATTCCGAGTGGAATCCATATATGTTCAGTTTCGACACTTATTCAGAATGGGGCATGGACGACCCGTTGAATGCAGCATCTACTGCTTCTGCACTTATTTATATGCAACAGAGCACTATCGGAAAAATGTTTCGCTATGCTTTCGAAAATTACTGGTTTGGCATGGTTGACTGGCTCGATAACTGGAGGTACGCCGGTTATGTTTTCAAAGCTTTTCACGAATTAAGCGGAAATAATATACAAATCGGCGTAGACGGAGCTGACACATTAGGCACAACGCTCATTGCATCACGCAATATCGCAGGAACCAACATGTATACATTGATTTCCGACAACACTTCTACATCCAACGGATATCACCTGCAATGTACGGGACTTGGAAATTACTCATGGCATTACACCATTTACCGCATTGATGCAACTAACAGGTTAGACAGCGTCTTTACAGGGTTTGTATATCCCGGCCAGACAATCATAAGCCAGCAGGTGCAGGCACCTTATGTTGATTATATTGTTTTCGATAGTCCATCTGCCATACAAAATGCTGAAATCAATCATTTTATCGTTTATCCAAACCCAACTTCAGATTTTATTGAAATCATCTCCGACCGTCAGAATTTCAATGCTGAAATCTCAGATATTACGGGGAAAATCCTTGGCACCTATCCATTCGAAAGCGATAAAGGAAAAATAGATATTCACCATCTGAACAATGGAATCTATCTTTTAAAATTCAATCATGACGGAGCTTATACAAAAGTAGTGGTAAATAAATAGCCATTCCTTAATTAATTTTTTGTTGTTCAATAAATATGATTTAATTTTGAAAAAATGACAGAAAATGAAAACAATAACTTTATCTACTTTAATATTGCTGATTTTTTCTCATGTTTTTGGTCAGCAACACGACAACAGCATTAAGATTAAAAATATTGAACAAAGAGTACAGATAATCAATTCTGTTACTGACTACAAAGTTATTAGTTTATACAACGAAGCGTTTTTAGATTCAGGATTTATAAATCAGCCGGCTAAAGGGTTTGGCCAACTGACAGGATATTTCAAAAACGATACTCTTTATAAAATTCGTGAATATTATGGGCTTAAGCAACTTCATGATTTTGCTGCCACCGATTATTATT
>JAKLIM010000509.1 GCA_022709605.1 Bacteroidota bacterium
AAAGCTAAAATGAATATTCGTTTTGCAATCAAAAATTTTGTAACTATTTTCATCTGATTATTTCTTCTTCAAAACTACAATCCGGTTGGTTTCGTTATTTATTTCAGTTACTAATTCAAAATTTCCTTTTTTTATCAGTCCATTCAACCCACCGTTTCGTTGGAAGTTTTTAAAGTTTCGATAATGACTTTTTCCGGCAACGAATTCAACAATTTCAGTAATAATTCCTGAATAGGAGCGGGGTTGAGGTGTTAGATAGTCGCCAATAATTACTTTGTCGGCAACCCGAAACATGGATTCTAACAATGACATCCGGTCTTTTTCGTCAATTTCGTGCACTACATAAGTAATGGTAGCATAATCGAAACGAATCGACCCCTTTAGATCCAGAAGCTCTAAAGGGGTATGAATGAACTGAATAGATTTCAAATTGCTGTTCAATAAATTTTCGTTCGCTTTGTCGATATTGCGTTTCGATAAATCGATACCGGTTATTGATTTGCATTTGTCAGCAAGCATAAAAGGTAAATAACCCGTTCCGCAACCAACATCGAGTACAGTGCTTTGTTCCGCAATTAACTGCCTGATTTGGTTGAAAAGTTTGGTTTGATTCGGTGCTACTATTTTATCGTAAAACGCCCCATCGTACCAGTGGTTTTTATTGCTGAAAGTTTTATTTGACATTGATTAAATATTTATGCATTATCCAAAACTGATAATATTTCTACAATATATTCCATTTGGCATACAATCCCCAGGCTTGTTTGAGCCAGTGACCAACGATGGGAAGTGGAATCAGGATTTCTTTTTTTGCATCGCGAAATACTATGGCAGCGCCATCGCCGGTATCCATAATACACAAAATATTGATGTGCTTTTGGTAACCTCTCCAATTTTGCGAACCATTTTCAATTTCAATAATATTTTGAACTGCTACATCGCTCATAAGCTCAGCCAAATGCCCCTGTTTTGCTTTCCAATCCGGACCTTCCAGAGCAGCTGCATCGCCGACTGCAAATACGTTCGGGAATTCTATTACTTGTGTATGGTCGTTTATTTTTACAAATCCTGATTCAGAAAGAGGTAGATCTGAGTTTTTCAACACAGGAGAACCGGTGCCAGCTGCAATAAACATTACAAGGTCGGCCGACAATTTCGAATCATCTTCAAATATAACTCCATCAGATACAAATTCAGTAATTTTTTTGCCGAAAGCTGTTTTGATATTTTGTTTGCGAAACATCATATCCATCATTGCCAAAGCCTTATTGCCCATTTTTGCACCGGGTTGATCCATAGGTGCAAACATGGTAATTTCGAAATTTTCGCGTAAATGTTTTTTCTTCAAATAATGATGTACATTGAATGCAAGTTCGAAAGCCGGTCCGCCACGTACAGCCGATTTGTCTTTCGGATTTCCACCAAATCCAATCGCAATATTTCCCGATCCTTTAGCAATCAGGCTGTCTAATTGGTTGCGAAATGCAAATGTCTGATCCGGATGTCCACAAATAGTGCCGGTATGTTCAATACCTTTGGGCTGCATTTTTCCTGCTCCGAAAGCTACAATCAGGTAATCGTATTGTAAAGTTTGTGAATCCAAAATAACTTGATTTTCGGCAGCACTTATTTGCTTTACTTTATCAATTATCAATCGGAAATCGTGTTTTTTCTGGATTTTTGATAAGGGAACTTTTGCATCTTCAAAATTCAAAGTTCTTACCGGAACCCAAATTGAAATCGGATACAAAAAGAGATAGTCCCGATCGGAAACCAACGTAACATCGAATTTTTTGCTTTTTTGCAATTGTATGGCAGCCTTCACACCTGCAAAACCGCCACCTAAAACTAGTACTTTTTTCATTTAATAAATTGTAAATTGTTCCCGAGATTTCGGGATGCACAAATGGTAAATTATTTCATTGCTTTTATCAGAAAATCTTTTGTTTTAATACCCACAAACCTATCCACTTCTTTTCCGTCTTTAAACAAAATAAGAGTGGGTATATTACGTACATTAAACTTTTGAGCCATCGATTGATAAGTTTCGATGTTTAGTTTACCAACATATTTTCCTTCAGGTAAATCGTTGGCAACGTCATTCAATATCGGAGCCATCATTCGGCAAGGTGCACACCATTC
>JAKLIM010000051.1 GCA_022709605.1 Bacteroidota bacterium
AAATAAGTAAACCAATTTTTGGATGAATTAAACGATTTCTTATTTTTATCCTTCTAAAGAAAATAGAGTAAAATATCAGACACTAAATTATAAATTAAATGGCTATACACAATATCATTGGGCAAAAAGGTGAAGAAATTGCCCGTTTGGACCTGGAAAGACAAACCGCAGCTTACGACATGGCCAAAAACAAATATGATGCCGGACTCATTCGCGAAGTGGATGCGCTGCAAATGGAAGTCGATTTGGCTGAAGCGCAAAACAGTTACGACCTTGCTCTTGTGAATCAGAGTTCTGCTATGAATGCATTCAAAGAACTTATCGGAATCCAATTGAACGATAGTGTGGTGATAAGTTCTCAATTTAAATACGATGTGGTTATTATTGATACCGAAAAAGCGGTGAAGTTAGCACTTGAAAACCGGTTAGAAATCAGAGAGCAGGAAATTCAGATAGAACTGAATAAAATGAGCGTAAAGCAGCAGAAATCTGAAGGAATGATTCAGGGTAATATAAATGCATATTACGAAAAAGTGGGTGTAAGCACACAAAATATTAATACAAATTTTAAAACTACGCTCAATAATTCATACAACGATTTTTTAAGCCGTCCACAAAATTTTGGCGTAGGTTTTACGGTTACGATACCCATTTTGGATTGGGGCGAAAACAAAGCACTTGTGCGAGCCGCTCAGGCACGCTTAAAACAAAACGTACTTCGCAAAGAAGAAGTACAACGCAGTATTGAGCGTGAAGTCCGCAACCTGGTTGCCAACCTGAACAGTAGTTTAAAACGTTTGCAATTATTAGAAAAAAATGTGAAAGTGGCCGAAAAGAGTTTCGATATCACCCGCCAGCGCTTTTCGGATGGTGACATTGACAGCCAGGCACTTGCTTTGGAACGCAACCGCCTGAACAACGCATATAACTCACATTTAAGAGCTTACATCAACTATCAGCTCATGCTGGCCGATATTATGCGCAAAACTTTTTACGATTTTCAAAAGAACGAGGTGATAAAATAAATCAGGTTGACAGAATTCGGCGGAACACTGCCATCCCTAAGTCCAATTAATTTCACAAACTCATTGCATACCATTACAATGAGTTTGTTTTTTTGTATATTTGTGCCGTAACTTTATATCCGAAAAAATGACACAAAAAACTAAACAAGTATCCTCCCGCTTGCTTTCGCTCGATGTTTTGCGCGGCATAACCATTGCCGGAATGATTTTGGTGAACAATCCCGGCAGTTGGAGTTCAATATATGCTCCGCTTGGTCATGCTCAGTGGAATGGGTTGACTCCCACCGATTTGGTATTTCCGTTCTTCATGTTTATCATGGGTGTTTCGATGTATTTATCGTACAAAAAATTCGATTTTAAAATATCCAAACAAACATTTTTCAAACTACTTCGCCGTTCGGTTTTGCTTTTCCTCATTGGGTTGGGTATTGGTTGGCTAAGTTTATCGATGCGGCAATTCAATGGATTGCAGGACGAAGAAATCGGGTTTTTTAGTCGGTTGTGGCAGTCGGTATCGAACCTTGAAAATCTTCGGATACTTGGTGTTTTGCAGCGATTGGCTTTGGGTTCATTTTTTGGGTCAATGATTATTTTATTGGTAAAACCCAAACGAATTCCGGGTATTATTGGATTTATATTGGTGTTTTACTGGATATTAATGGCTGCTACGGGAAGTTACGGACAAGATGAAAACAGTTTGGTTGCAGTAATTGATCGTGCTGTTTTGGGTGTTTCGCACATGTACACCGATCATTTACCCGATGGAAGTTCGGTTGTTTTCGACCCGGAAGGAATTTTAAGCACACTGCCTTGTATTGCACATGTATTACTGGGATTTTGGGCAGGCAAACTAATTTCGGAAACCAAAGATTTGGGTGAAAAAATCCAGAAGCTCTTTATTTTCGGAACAATAATTTTGTTTATCGGTTTTTTACTCGATTATGCATTCCCGATTAATAAAAAAATCTGGAGTTCAAGTTTTGTGCTGGTTACCTGCGGTTTAGGCTCATTATTGCTTGCACTTTTAATCTGGATTATTGATATAAAACACAAAAAAAACTGGAGTGTATTTTTCGAATCTTTCGGAGTAAATCCTTTGTTTATTTATGCTGCGGCAGCCTTACTAAGCATTTTAATGGGAAACATAAAGTTTACATATCTTGGCGAACTTGTTTCGGTAAAAGGATTTATTTATTCTCAATGGATTAACCCGGTTTTTGGAGATTATTTCGGCTCACTGGTTTTTGCTTTGTGCTTTGTAACGATCAATTGGTTTATAGGCCATATTTTGTATAAGAAAAAAATTTACATAAAGTTGTAAAAATTTGAAGGGTTTGAAAAGTTTGAAAAGTTTGAAAGTTTGAAAGTTTGAAAGTTTGAAGGGTTTGAAGGGTTTGAAAGCTCTTTTATCTTGAATGAAATAGTTTTATTTGAAATAGTTTTATTTGAAATAATATTGTTACATTTGCATCAAATTATATACAATTTATTATGGAAACGCCTTTTGTTTATGGTAAAGTTGCAAAAAACAATGAATTTACCAATCGGATTAAAGATGTAACGTATCTTACAAACAATTTCAAGGGATTAATAAATACGATTATAGTTTCCCCTCGTCGTTGGGGAAAAACATCGTTGGTAAACAAAGTTGCTGAGCAATTCGAGAACGATACTAATTACTTTTTGTGCAAAATAGATGTATTCAACTGTAGAACCCGTGATCAGTTTTATTCTGCATTTGCAAATTCTGTATTAAAAGCATCGGTAACAGATTGGGAAGGCTTTGCTGCAGGTGTAAAGAAATATTTAAGTGCACTGCTGCCCAAGATAGCGCTATCGGATAGTGTACAGTCTTATGAGTTATCTTTTGGTGTCGATTTTAACGAGAAATCTTTAACAATAGATGAGATATTAGATTTGCCTTATAAGATTGCTTTGGAGAAAAATAGAAAATTTATAGTTTGTATTGATGAATTTCAAAATGTGAGTGATTATGAAGATTTTATAGGATTTCAACAAGCATTACGTGCACATTGGCAGCAGCATGATAATGTTTGTTATTGTTTATTTGGTAGTAAGCGACACATGCTTCTAAAAATCTTCAACGAATACAATATGCCATTTTACAAATTTGGTGATATATTATTTTTGGAAAAAATAAGTACTGTAGATTGGATAAAATTTATTTCGGGCAGATTTACTGATACAAATAAAGAAATTTCGGATGAACTAAGTTCTGAAATTGCCAAAAAGGTAAATAATCACCCCTATTACGTTCAACAGTTAAGTCAACAGGTTTGGTTGCGAACAGAAAAAAATGTGACGGAAGAGACCGTTAGTGAAAGTTTTGAATCACTTATAAATCAATTGAGTTTATTGTTCACAAATTTGATTGATTCAATGACAATTAAGCAAATCAATTTCTTAATCGCGATAGCAAAAGGAGAAAAGAATTTTTCATCTAAACAAGTATTAAGTAACTATAATTTAGGCACTTCAGCAAATATTAAAAATCTAAAGAATTTTGCATTAGATAAAGATTTAATTGACATAAAAGGAGATTTAATAGAGTTTCAGGATCCAATGTTTGAGTATTGGATATTAAACAACTACCTAAAAAATTGACAGAAACATGAATTACGAAGAACTACGCGAATATTGTCTCAGTCTGAAAGGATCAACTGAAAGTTTTCCTTTCGACGAATTTGGTCTGGTGCTCAAAGTACAGGGCAAAATGTTTGCACTACTACCACTCGACAATCCTGAAACTCAAATTGCGCTCAAATGTGATCCTGAAAAGGCTATTGCTTTGCGTGAAGAATTTTCGGCCATCACACCGGCTTATCATTTCAATAAAAAACACTGGAATTCAGTCAGAGTTGATCCTGAGATATCCTCTAAATTGATGTGCGAATTGATCCAACATTCGTATGAACTAGTTGTAGCAGGACTACCTAAAAAATTAAAAGAAGAATTGCAAGACATGAAAGAATAAGCTGTTTTTTTGTTTGAAAAAATATTCTGATATTTGCATTAAAAGTAATAAATAACAACATGTTACACAAATCAATTGAAATATTATTACCTCAAATAAATTCACTTTTCCAAAAACATAAGATTAAAAATGCTTATATATTTGGTTCGGCAATCAGTGAAAAATTCGATACCGACAGTGATGTGGATTTTTTAGTGAATCTACAGGAAAATATTGAACCTGTGGAAGCCGGTGAAAATCTGTGGTTACTTGAAGATGAGCTGAAATTGTTACTAAAACGAAAAGTGGATTTGATAACCGAACGTTCTCTTCGTAATCCGTATTTTATTACTGAAATTAACAATACAAAACAGTTAATTTATGGATAATCAGACGAAAAAAATATTGACTGACATATTAATAGCTATTGAAAATATTGAGAAATACATTGGCGAAAATAAAGTTTTTGATGATTATAATTCAAATTATATGCTTCAGGATGCAGTGGAGCGAAATCTAATCACCATGGGAGAGGCTGTAAATAATCTTCTGAAAAAACGTCCGGAAATAGAAATAACGAATGCACGTAGAATTGTTGATACAAGAAACAAACTGACACACGGTTACGACGAAATTGAAAATGTTCAGGTTTGGAATATAATTATTAAACATTTACCTGTTTTGAGAACTGAAATTAGTCACTTAATTGAAGAATAAATTCAAGCGTAACTCATGTTGTTACGCTTTTTATTTAAAAATATTTTATGCGCGTTGTTATTCAAAGAGTAAATAAAGCATCTGTAACCATTGACGGTCAAATAACGGCCGAAATTGGAGTTGGATTATTGGTACTGGTTGGCATTGAAGAAGCCGACAGCAAAGAAGATAGCGAATGGTTAGCCGGAAAATTAATTGGTTTGCGTATCTTTGACGATGAAAACAGTGTGATGAATCGTTCGGTGTTTGACATTGAAGGTGAAGTGTTGATTGTGAGTCAGTTTACGCTTCATGCCATGACAAAAAAAGGCAATCGTCCCTCATATATTAAAGCAGCAAAACACGAAACGGCCATTCCGCTTTACGAGCATTTTTGTTGTTGTGTAAGTCAAAAGCTTGAAAAAGACGTGCAAACCGGAACTTTCGCTGCCGACATGATTGTAGCTTTAGAAAATAACGGACCGGTTACAATTTGGATTGACAGTAAAAATAAAGAATAAAACTAATCCTAACATTCTAATTGGCTGGGAGATATATAACTTATTATGATAAAAAAACATATCCCAAATTTCATTACTTGCCTGAATTTATTTTCGGGAAGTATGGCCGTGTATTATGCATTTCAGGCAAATTATACAGCAGTTTTATGGTTGGTGCTTTTAGCCGCTGTATTCGATTTTTTCGATGGATTTGCAGCTCGGCTATTGAAAGCATATTCGCCTATGGGAAAGGAAATGGATTCGCTTGCCGATGTTATAAGTTTCGGACTTGCACCCGGAGCGTTGGCGTTTTCGTTACTGCGCGAAAGTCCGTTACCCGACTGGGTGGCTTTTGCTGGTTTTATTATTCCTGTTTTTTCGGCTTTACGTTTGGCCAAATTCAATATCGATGAACGACAGACAAGTTCCTTTATCGGAATGCCCACTCCGGCAAATGCTATTTTTTGGATCGGAATCGGTTATTCGCACGACAAATTGCTGGTAGTAAATGAATTCGTTTTGTTGGGCTTAATTGTAGGTTTCAGTCTTTTGCTCGTTTCTGAAATTCCAATGTTTTCGCTTAAATTTAAAAGTATGAGTTTGAAGGCCAATCAACTTCAATATATTTTTCTTTTGGTTTGTATTATACTTTTAGCAACACTACAACTCAATGCTTTTGCTCCGATAATCGCATGGTATATAATACTTTCGATAATTGTGAGTCAATTCAAAAAACCGGCCAAATAAGTTTATGATTTATTTCTCGGGAATTATTTAAATTTTAAAATGTTTACAAATATATCTTACTATGATTACTGATGAAAAAAGATTGACCATTCGCGAATGGTCTGAAGACGATCGCCCACGCGAAAAAATGGCCGCAAGAGGTGCCACAAGTTTATCGGATGCCGAATTGGTGGCTATTCTGATTGGATCAGGAAATACTAACGAATCGGCGGTGGAACTCTCCCGAAGGATTTTGCGTGAGTGCCACGACAATTTGAATGAACTTGCACGGATGAGTATTTCCGAAATGTGTAAACGATTCAGAGGAATCGGTCCGGCAAAAGCAATTTCGATTATGGCGGCTCTTGAATTAGCCAAAAGAAGGAAAATGAGTGATGTAATTGAACGAAAAAAAATCAGTTCGAGCAAGGATTTATTCGAACTTTTCGAACCAATTATGATTGACCTCGTACATGAAGAATTCTGGATATTATTATTGGATGGAGCCAACAAAGTGATTGAACAAAAACGGCTTACGCAAGGTGGCACTCAACAAACTGTGGTAGATTTGCCTATGTTGCTTAAGTTATCGCTCGAGAAATCAGCGGCTGCAATTGCAGTTGCACACAATCATCCTTCAGGTCAAAATCATCCGAGTGGTGAAGATAATAATATAACAAAGCGAATAAAACAGGGATGTGAAGCGGTAGGAATACGTTTCCTGGATCATATAATTATTGCCAGAGGCAAATATTACAGTTTCAGTGACGAGGGAAAAATGTGATTTTTAATTTACAATTTTAAAATTTACAATTATAGATACATGACATTTAACGAATTAGACATCTGAAAATATGCCGATGTGCTAATATTCAGATAGTTAACTTTCAAACATCAAACTTTTCAAACATTCAAACAAAAATAAAATGACATTACTCGAAGTAAAAAATGTAGTAAAACAATTTGACGGACACAGGGCTCTCGATGGAGTATCGCTGGAAGTGCCTGAGAATTCGGTTTACGGACTATTAGGCCCAAACGGTGCCGGAAAAACTACGCTTATCCGCATTATCAATTGTATTACCGCTCCCGATAGCGGTGAAGTTTTACTGAATGGGAAACGAATGACAGCCGAAGATGTTGTTCATATTGGATATTTACCCGAAGAACGTGGGTTGTACAAAAAAATGAAAGTCGGCGAACAGGCACTTTATTTGGCACAACTCAGGGGTATGACGAAAAAAGATGCTCAAAAAGCATTAAAATATTGGTTCGAAAAATTCGAAATCCAGACATGGTGGGATAAAAAAGTAGAAGAACTATCGAAAGGTATGGCTCAAAAAGTACAGTTCATTACCACCATTTTACATGAACCAAAGTTGCTTATTTTCGACGAACCCTTCAGTGGATTCGACCCGGTAAATGCTGAACAATTGAAACGCGAAATTCTTGAACTGCGCGATAAAGGTGTAACCATTATTTTCTCAACTCATAACATGGGAACAGTGGAAGATCTTTGTGAAAACATTTCATTGGTTGACAAGGCAAAAGTGGTTTTACAGGGAAATGTAGCCGAAATCCGTGCTTCACATGCAACTAATACTTATCAAATTTTGACAAAAAAAGCATTGGATGTAAATGGTTTTGAGTTAATTGAATCAAAACAAAAAAATGGGATATTTGAAAGTACTATAAAAAAAGACCTTTCGGACACCAATAATTTGTTGCTCCAAAGATTGATGAAACAAACTGAAATTCTTTCGTTTCAGGAAATTCTACCAAGCATGAACGATATTTTTATTGATACTGTAACTCCTAAAATTTAATTTGAAGGGTTTGAAGTTAAATGAGTTTGAAAATTGAAGCATAATATATTAAATAACAACGAAATAACGAATTATAAATATGTCAAAAATAAATTTAATTATCAAAAGGGAATATACAACCCGGGTAATGAAAAAATCATTTATACTCCTCACATTTCTTACCCCTTTATTGTTGGTCGGAATGATTGGATTAATCGTTTGGATGGGCGGAATTAAGGATGATAACATAAAGAAAATCATCGTTATTGACCAAACAAATTTGTATAAAGATTTATTGAAAAGTAACGAGTCATACTCTTTCGAATATGTTGATAAACAAATAGATACATATAAAAACAACCCTGATCAGATAAAAGAAATTACGGCACTGCTTTATATTAATGGCGATTTGAGTAAAAATCCTGAAGCTGCTGTTCTGTATTCTGAAAAACAGGTAAATATGGAATTGAAAAGTTACATTTCCGGACAATTAAATAAATATATTGAAGAGCAAAAATTAGCCGCCTATAACATTCCTGATTTAAAACAAATGGTTGAAAAATCGCGTACTGATATAGATTTAAAAACTATAAAATGGGGCGAAGGAGGCAAAGAAAAAGAAGGTTCGGCCGAATTAGCAATGATTATCGGAATGATTACAGCTTTTATTATTTATATGTTTATCGTTATTTACGGAGCTCAGGTAATGAGTGGCGTGGTTCAGGAAAAAACAAATCGCATTGTGGAAGTTATCATTTCGTCGGTAAAACCTTTCGAACTAATGATGGGAAAAATTATCGGAATTGCACTTGTTGGACTTACTCAATTTTTTATGTGGGTAGTTCTCACGGTGGTTATTTCGATGGTCGCCGGCTCTGTTATCGGTAAAAATATTGATGCTGACACATTACAGCAAGTGAGTCAAATGCAACAAATGGGCATGCAACCTACTTCGACTCAAAACTTACCACCCGAACTACAGAACCTTTTTTCGGCATTAACAGGGATGGATTTTGTAAAAATCGGAGGTTTATTTATTCTCTATTTTCTGGGAGGCTATTTGCTTTATGCATCATTGTTTGCGGCCGTTGGCTCAGCTGTGGATAACGAAACCGACACACAGCAATTTTCCATGCCCATTATGTTACCCATTATTTTCGCTATTTACGCTGGAATATTCAGCGCCGAAAATCCGGATGGGCCACTCGCCTTTTGGTGCTCGATGATACCATTTACATCACCCATCGTCATGATGGTTCGGTTACCGTTCGATGTTCCGGCCTGGCAAATAATCCTTTCGCTCAGCATTCTCATTCTTTCGTTTTTAGGAACAACTTGGGTAGCTGCAAAAATTTATCGTACCGGAATTTTAATGTATGGTAAAAAAATTACCTGGGGCGAAATGTGGAAATGGTTGAAATATTGACCCCTAACCCCTAAAGGGGGATTTTAAAGAAAAGAATAATTCTATGTCTTTAGAAAAAACAAATGCTGCCCGATTACTCGACAAAGCACGAATCAGTTATAAATTAATTGCTTACCAGGTTGATGAAACCGACTTAAGCGCTATTCATGTAGCGGAGCAACTGAATGAACCGATTGAAAAAGTATTTAAAACTTTGGTTCTGAAAGGAGATAAAACAGGGTTTTTTGTTTGTATAATTCCGGGAGGCGATGAACTTGATTTGAAATTGGCAGCAAAAATATCAGGAAACAAAAGTTGCGATATGATTCCGATGAAGGATTTGTTGAATGTGACCGGTTACATTCGGGGAGCTTGTTCACCTTTGGGAATGAAGAAACATTTTCTGACTTTTATACACGAAACTTGTCTGAATTTTGAAGAGATTTATGTCAGTGCCGGAAAAAGAGGATTGCAGATCTGCCTTGTTCCAACGGATTTAATTAACATGGCAAATGCTTCAGTGGCATTTTTAATTTATCAATCCTGAATACTTTTTTAGTTTAAAAAAATAAAAGTAATATGATCAAGTTTAAAATCATAACACTACTACTTCTAACATTTATTTTGACAGTGGTTTCGCAGTCAAAAGAACCTGACAACACAAAGTGGACAATAAAAAATTGTGTCAATCAGTTTTCGATGGATAAAGCAGTTCCAACAAAAGCAGGTTATCAATATTGGTTTGCCGATAAAGATTTTCTCAACGGTCGCACCCTAAAATTGAGTGTTATAAAACCTCACGATTCCACTCATCCGCCACACAGACATGCCGAAGACGAATTCTTTTTTGTACTCGAAGGCAAAGCCAAATTTCATCTCAATGGCGATTCGGTTATTGCCGAACCTTATGCAAGTTTTTATTGCCCATCGATGTCAGCACATAGCATAAGCAATGCAGGTGACACAGAATTGAAGTATTTGGTTATTAAAGATTACAAAATGGAGAAATAAGATATTATTTGTAAGTCATAACTCATGAAAGAAAGTTTGAACACAAACGAATACAAAAATTGGCTGTATGATCTTAAATTAAAAATCAAACAAAGTCAAATAAAAGCATCATTGTCGGTAAACAGTGAGTTGATTATGCTTTATTGGGATTTAGGCAAACAAATTATTGAAAAACAAGAAAAATCACGTTGGGGAAGTGGTTTCATCGACCAGTTGAGTAAAGATTTGAAAACTGAATTTCCTGAAATGAGTGGATTTTCCAGGTCCAATCTTTTTGCAATGAGAAAGTTTTATCTTTTTTGCAATCAGATTGATATAATTGTCCATCAACTTGATGGACAAATTGAAAATGAGACTAAAATTGTCCATCAAGCTGATGGACAAATACATTATCCTGAATTTTTAACTCTCTGTTGTAAAATTCCATGGCAACACAACATTCTTATTATTGAAAAGATTAAAAACATAACGGAAGCTTTCTTCTATATTAATGAAACCATTGCTAACAGCTGGAGTCGTTCAATTCTCGAATATCAGATTGAAACAAATCTTTACAACCGGCAGGGTAAAGCAATAACCAATTTCAAAAACACTCTACCGACCATCGAAAGTGATTTAGCCAATGCGCTGCTAAAAGATCCGTACAATTTTGAGTTTTTAACATTATCTTCAGAGGTAAAAGAACTTGAACTTGAGCAAAAATTAGTTCAGCACATCACTCAGTTTCTGCTTGAACTCGGTAAAGGATTTGCATATATGGGACGCCAATTTCAAATAATTGTCGGTGGCAAAGAATTCAGAACTGACTTGCTTTTTTATCACACAAAACTTAAATGCCATGTGATTATCGAATTCAAAGTGAAAGAATTTGAACCTGAGTTTCTGGGTAAACTTAATTTTTACCTTACTGCTATCAATGAATTAGTTAAATCGGCAGATGACAAACCAACCATAGGAATTTTATTGTGCAAAAATAAAAACGATGTAATAGTTGATTTTTCATTGAAGGATATTAACAAACCAATGGGTGTGAGTCAGTTTACTTATAGAGAACTTCCTGCTGAAATTAAAAACGCTTTGCCTTCGCTCGAAGAATTAACACAACAATTTAATATAGACTAAAATTATATGCTTCCTCCATTTTTAAAATACGGCGATAAAATTTGTATCATTTCACCATCAGGGAATATTAATCCTGAATTTATTGATGGTGCAACGCAAGTGCTTAACACCTGGGGCTTACAAGTTTGTGAAGGAGAATTTGCACGGACTGAATACGGACGTTTTGCAGGCACCAAAGAGCAACGAATTTCGGATTTGCAAGCAGCATTTGACGACTCCGAAATAAAAGCAGTGCTTTGTAGTCGTGGTGGTTACGGATTAGCACAAATAGTAGATAAGCTCGATTTCACTAAATTTATCGAATCGCCAAAATGGTTGATTGGTTTCAGCGACATCACCATTTTGCACAATGCCATTTCCAATCTTGGAATCGGATCAATTCATGGTATTATGGCCAAACACCTGACTGAACTTCCGGCTGATTGTGAACAGGTTGAAAAATTGAAAAGTATACTTTTTGGTAGATTACCCGAATATAAAATTCCGGATCACCCACAAAACAGAGTTGGAAAAGCCGCCGGAAAATTGATTGGAGGCAATTTATCAGTATTGGCAGGAATGATTGGAACGAGATTCGATTTGCCATACAACAATAATATTTTGTTTATCGAAGACATTGACGAAAAGCCATATCACATCGACCGCATGATGAATAATCTCAAATTGAGTGGAGCTTTAGCAAATATTTCGGGGTTAATTATAGGTCAATTCAGCGACTGCGAAGAAGACCCACAAATGATGCAAACCATTACCGAAATAATTATGGATGCTGTGCAGGATTACAAATATCCGGTTTGCTTTGGTTTTCCGGCTGGTCATGTTGATTATAATTTACCCCTCATTCTGGGCGAAAATGTAAACTTAAGAGTAACAAGTACCAAATCTTTTATAGAATATTAGAGTTACTTTTTTAATGAAACCCCTTTTTTGTTAAAAAGAAGAAATTGATTCTGCATTTTTATTCGAAAATTTTATCTTTGCAAAGACTTAATTTTCAGACAATTTATTTAATAATGCAGATTAACAAAAAAATAATATTTCCTCTGGTACTTTTTTGTACAATTTTAAATGTAAAAGCAGAACTAAACTATCTTGTAATAGATTCAGATTCGGTTTCTTTTTCAGTTGTTTCACCTTCAAATTATAGTTTACCCGATTCAGTCATCAATTATGGTAAATTATTTTTAAAAACTCCCTATCGTTACGGTTCTACCGGAACAAATTCATTCGATTGCTCAGGGTTTACGTCCTATGTATATCGAAATTTTGGATACAATCTCAATCGCACCTCTTCCGATCAATCCGATCAATTTCCAACCGTAGCAAGGGATGAATTGAAAACAGGCGATTTGGTATTCTTTGAAGGTCGTCGACATAACGGACGCGTGGGTCACGTGGGCATTGTAGTTGCAACCAATGACAGCGGACACTTCGATTTTATTCATGCCGCTGTTCGTAGCGGTGTTACCATCTCAAATTCAAAAGAATCGTATTACACAAAACGATTTATTAAAGCCGGACGTATCATTGGAAGTGATACAACTGCGCGAATTAAAGGTGTAACACCCAAGATGAATCGGGATGAGTATGTTAGTTTCGAACCTGCAAAATCGGTTAAAGTAAACGTTCCTGCAAAGTATCACAAAGTGAAAAAAGGAGAAAACCTTTCTACTATTGCCGAAAAATACGGATTAACATTGACGGCATTGAAGCAGAAGAATAAACTTAAAAAAAACAATATCAATGTAAATCAACGATTAAAAATAAAAGATGCTGAAAGTTATACAAAAGCAGAAACTATTGTAACAAATAATAAAGTATCAGATGTAAATAATGAAAGTAGTCCAGAAAATACACTCACACCACCCGAAAACTCTTTACCTCAGGTCAATTCGCATACCGTAAAAAAAGGGGATAATCTGAATAGCATTGCTAAGCTCTATAAAATATCTATTTCTGATTTAAAAAAGCTGAATAATCTGAAAAACAGCCGAATCAGCATTGGTCAGGAACTGAAACTTACTGAAAGTGAAAATCGGATTACTGTTGAAAATAAACCTGAAATAGAAATTGCGAAAACAGAAGAAGCCGAAACCAGTAAATCTACTTCGCATAAAGTAAAACCGGGCGAGAGTTTATTTACCATTTCACGAAAATACAATGTTAGTATTGATGATATAAAAAAAATCAATCATCTTATTAACAATAACTTAGTATCGGGACAAATGCTTGAAATAAATAGTGAAATGGGTTCGATACAGCCGAATCCACAAATTGCAGAAACAAAATCACAACCCGAAAAAGCAGAAAAGATTTCAGAAAAAGTAAAAAATAATCATAAAATAAAAAAAGGCGAATCGCTTTATACAATTGCGAAATTGTACCGTATGTCGATTGACGAATTGAAATTGATGAACCAATTAGAAGATTCAAAAATTAAACCGGGACAAGTTCTATTAGTAAGTCAGACTGAATCAAGTCCGGAAAAAACCGGAAAAACACCCGTTATAACTCATAAGGTTAAAAGCGGCGAATCTTTCTACAGTATTGCTCAAAAGTATGGCTGCACCGTAAACGAATTAAAAAAGCTGAATGGGATTTCACAAAACAAATTAGATGTGGGCGATAAACTGAAAGTGTATGATAAAAATTAATTCATACATTTGTAATTCAATCGAACAGACTTTGTAGTATTTCAAGCGAATGAACCCCGCGAAAGCCCGGAATATGCAAACGGTAGTAATCGATTATGCCCTCAATAAGTTTTAGCCTTATATTTCTTGAAAATATCAATTGTTGCATATTCACGTAATCCGAATTCAGTACTTCAATAAATTTCTCCGTGATTTCACGTGATAAAAAATGAGGATGTTGCGGCTTTTCATTTAGAAAAACTCCATTCATCAAATCGAAATAATTAATCTGACTGTCCTCATTATTCGGTTCAAAACCCAAATACCGGGTAAGTTTTACTAAAAAAACAAGGTGAAAATTCGAAATTCCAATTTCAGCACAATCTAATTGTTGAATTGAATTCTCAAGAAAAAGATACAAATGATCATCTGGTTCAGTTTGACGCAAAACATGAAAAAGCATTTCGGACAGAAACAATGCCAATGAACTTTTTACAGGATCGAATGGAATTCCCGTAAAAGTATATTTCATTCTAATGTCTTTTATTTGCTGTATATTTTTTCCCGGAGTGTGCAAAACATCCATTTCGACAATGGAAAGTGGTTGAATAAACGCCGAACGAACTACCGATTTTTTTTTATTGACGCCATAAACCATATAAGATG
>JAKLIM010000510.1 GCA_022709605.1 Bacteroidota bacterium
CTTAAATGAGGTATGAAATAAGACAAAAACGGTTCCCAACGTACAAAGAAAAATGTGTAACTCCAGCCAATATTTTAACACGCCCACCCGTGAAAATATTTTCATTCGTTTGCGCGCCATGTATCCAAATAAACCAACAATAATTAATAATGCACCAACAATCCCTAAACCATGTCCGATATATCCACTTGGCTTAAGTAGTTCATATTGAGGATGAAAAAATCGTTCATCGATTGGTAATTTGTAGAATGAATTTCCAAAGTACATCAAAACGATAAATGCACCCGTTATAATTAGTATATAAAGGATGATTGATGAAATATGAAGTATCCGGCTCATTGATAATTATTTTGAATTTGAAAGTTTGAAAGTTTGAAAATTTGAAAATTGCTAAGCCGCTCAACTATAGGATTTTTTTATAAATTTCCAAGTTTCTTTTCAACCTGATAAGCTCTGAAAATTAATGCGAATATTGCTACAATTATAAAATAAACAACGGTAGGAAAAGGAGGCGGTGTTCCCTGTCCGTACGAATGCATACCAGTTAAATAGTAATTTACACCATAAAAAGTCATAATGATACTGCTAAAACCTACCAAAGCCAAACTACTCAACACGAACTGATTGTTGAGTTTTGGTATATTGCGTAAATGCAAAATAGCGGCATAAACAATAATGCTAACCAACGCCCAGGTTTCTTTTGGGTCCCAGCCCCAATATCGTCCCCACGACTCATTGGCCCAAACGCCACCGATAAAGCAACCTACGGTAAGCATTAACAAGCCAATCATCAACGCTAATTCAATTATATAACTGATTCCCTGAATATTATCTTTCAATTTCTCCTTGTTTTTTGAAGTGCGGGCGGCCATCAGACTTAAATTCAGCATGCCAAGTAAAGCGCCCATGGCCAGGAAACCATAACTTGATGTAATTATTGCCACATGAATTATCAACCAATACGATTTCAAAACCGGCACTAAGTTAGTAATTTCGGGATTCATCCAACTCATGCTTGCCACAAACAATGCGATAGCCGACAAAATACCTGTCACGGCTAAAGTTACAGGCGAACGGCGAGCAAATATTAACCCCGAAAGTGCTGCCGCCCAACCTACAAATATCATGGTTTCGTACCCATTGCTCCAGGGTGCATGACCTGAAATGTACCATCGGGCAGCCAAACCCAAAGTGTAAACGACAAAAATTAAGACAAAAGGATAGAATGCAAAATTGAGCGCCTTGTCTAAACCATGTTTTGTTTTGAAAATATCGATCAAATGAAGAATGAGCAGCAATAAACCCATTAGAATATAAACTATACCCAATTTCCCGAACAAATTCAGTTTATTGTAAGTAATTTCAGCATTGATTCTTGAAGCGGATGGAATATTTTGTCCACCCTTTTGGATTTGATAATTTTTAATTGCATTTAATTGTAAATCAGCATCATCCCAATTTCCTGATTTGTAAGCATCCGAAACTGAATGAAGATAATTAATAAATAATGTTTCGGTTTTATTTTCAACTTTTGGTACAGTGGTCATGCTGTTTTTTCCCATCAAAGCATTTATTTGCTCATCACTCATCCCACCCATTCCTTTCGGAGGCATAGTATTCTGCATCGACACTTGCTCATTTTCAAGTGGTTTTTCATCATTTACAACAAGTTGCGGAGCAGTCCATTTCTCGCTTGAGTTTTTCGGATTAGGGAAAATATTGAACAATTTTCCTTCAAAAATCTGATAACAAATATTGATGCGCTCGTCCAAATTTATAATTTCTTTTTCGTACTTACTGCGGGCATTTTGTTCTTTTTGATACACCGGATCAACTTTTTCTGATAAGCGATAAATTCCTCCGTTATCAAAGTCAAATAGCTGATTAAATGATACATATTTATTAATGGCGCCTAATTCGTTGGCCAATTCATCATTTGCAACTTTTATAATCGGTTCGTTTTGCCAGGTCTCGGGATTCGAAATCATGTTCAAAACTACTTCGGTCGGTGACATTTTTTTATATGAAGTTTTTTTGCTTATTTTCCTGAAAACATCCGAGGCAAAAGTATTAAATGGTTCAATTCGACCTTGTGCCTCATCTTGAATTAATAAGCTGTTTAATG
>JAKLIM010000511.1 GCA_022709605.1 Bacteroidota bacterium
TTTTCTTATTTATTTCGTCAATTGCTTTTGAAATTGTTTCGTCATATTGAAACAGAATCGGATAAAAACCTTCATCGCCCAGAATGTTTCGGGAAATATATGCATTTAACTGACTGGTTATAAAGTTTTTAGATTTTACAATTTCTTTAGTGTTTTCAGCCACACCTTTTGTTTTTGCATAAGCAATAAAATCAGTCAAAATGGCCTGATTTTTCAGGTATTCTTCCATTTTTTGCCATGTTTTGAATGCTTTCAGTTTATTTCGGTTTGTGTCAGAGTACTGAAATGCAAACTGATACAAGTAACCGTAGTTGATAATTTTATTCAAATATGGAGTGTATTCCGATGTGTCGCGTGGTACGAATATATCGGGCATAATGCCACCACCCCCATAAACTGTTCTGCCTTTTAATGTCTTATATTTTAGTGTGTCAGCTACATGTATGCTGTCTTTCGAATACAATTCACCATTCAGATACCGGTTTACAAGTTCTTTCTCATAATCCTCAGCATCGCCGCGTTTGTAAGCTTTTTGAATGCTTCGTCCCGAGGGTGTATAATATCGTGCAACAGTCAATCGTAGGGCAGAGCCATCCGAAAGTGGATATTGCTGTTGTACAAGACCTTTTCCAAACGAGCGGCGGCCAATGATTGTTCCCCGATCATTGTCCTGAATGGCTCCGGCAAAAATTTCGCTGGCCGATGCCGAAAATTCATTAATCAAAACAACTACCGGAGCGTTTATGCAACTTCCTTTGCCATCAGAATTTGCATCGAAACGTTTATAGGCTTTGCCCTGTGCATAAACAATAAGTTGCTTAGCCGGCAAAAATTCATTGACCATGTTGATGGCCTGATCCATTAAACCACCACTATTTTCACGCAAATCAATGATGTATTTTTTAGCTCCTTTGGCTCTTAAATCGGCAATCGAATTTAAAAATTCGGAGTAAGTTGTCGATGCAAATTTATTTACTTTAATAAAACCAATCTGAGGTTCAATCATATAAGCAATATCGACCGAATTTACCGGAATTTCGCCACGGGTAATCGTATATTTTAAAACTTCAGCTGTTCCATGTCGTTTCACACCAAGTTTCACCTTTGTTTTCGATGCACCTCTCAATTTTTTCATTACCTTTTCGCTGGTAATTTTTTTCCCGGTAAATGCAGTATCATTCACAGTTACAATACGATCGCCTGCCAAAAGTCCCACCTTTTCGGAAGGTCCACCACTAATGACCGATATAATCATTATTGTATCGTTTTGAATGTTAAACTGAACTCCGATACCACTAAAACTGCCTTCAAGTTCGTCGTTTATATTTTCGAGATCCGAAGCCGGAATATAAACCGAATGTGGATCGAGTTTGGCTACCATATCAACCATTAGTTTTTCGGTAAGTTCATTCATATCAACCGTATCGACATATTGTTCGTCGATTTTCGAAAGTACTTCAGCAACTTTATTATTCGATTTTCCCGAAAAAATACTGCTCAAAAGTTGATTGTTTCGCACGCCCGCACGATTTGCTATTAAATTGCCGAGAAACAATCCGATTAGAACTGAAAATAGGACAAGCAAAACCAGTAGTAAGTTTCTTCTATTCATTGTATTTATATACTTTTATTTAGTTGTTATTTTATTCATTTTCAAGAAATAAAACGTCAATTCCGGCTCTTTCAAGCAATTCAATTCCGTCCATTATTCTGTATTTTTCGCCGTAAATGACCCGTTTTATTCCCGCCTGGATAATTAATTTTGCACATTCGATACAGGGCGAAGCTGTGACGTAAAGGGTGGCTCCGTCGCTACTGTTATGCGAACGGGCTACTTTACTAATCGCATTGGCCTCGGCATGAAGCACATACGGTTTCGAAACGTTATTTTCATCCTCACAAATATTCTCGAATCCCGACGGAGTTCCATTGTATCCGTCCGAAATAATCATTTTATTTTTTACTAATAATGCTCCGACTTTGCGACGTTCACAATATGAATTTTCGGCCCAAATTCGAGCCATGCGCATATATCTTTTATCCAGAATGCCTTGTTTGTTGTTTATTATCATCGATTTATGTGGTAATTATTTTTTTGTAATTCAATTATTTTTTCAAAAGTT
>JAKLIM010000512.1 GCA_022709605.1 Bacteroidota bacterium
CATATTTTAGGTTGGAAAAGTCCGAACTTTGTTTATTCGCATGTTTCAAATCCTAAATTAAAATTGTTGGTTCGGAATCAGAAATTAAGTGATGATATTGCTTATGGTTTTTCAAATTTGTCGCTGACAGCCGAAAAAGTGATTAGCTGGATTTCAAGCATGCCGGAAAGTGAGAAAACTATCATTTTAGGCATGGGGTATGAAGTATTAGGGATGACACAACCTGCTCATACAGGGATTTTTGATTTTCTAAAATCGCTGCCATATCATGCAATGGAGCAAAATATGAGTTTTCTATTACCAACTGAACTTAGTAAAAAATATGATTCTGCAGGTCCTTTATCTGTTCCTTATCCGATCAGTTGGGTTGGTAGCGACAAAGATCTAACGCCATGGACTGGTAACGATTTACAACAGGAAGCCCTGAATAAATTATACGCAGTAGGCGAAAGAGTTCGATTGTGCTCTGATAAGCCACTCTTGCTCGATTGGGTTTTACTTCAATCCACAGACCATTTCCGATACATGAGTCATAAAGATGCCTACGGAACAAATTTTGAAAGTGCTTACGATGCGTTTATGAATTATATGAATATATTGGCTGATTTTCTGGAACGTGTTGATGCCCAATATCCTACAACAATCGAAAATGAAGAATTAAACGAGCTGTTGAAAACTATCAATCATTTGGAAATACAAAATGATGAACTTGAAGCAGAAATTAAAAAATTGAAATCAAAGAAATCAAAAGTCTCTGAATAGGTTTTTACGGGGTTAATAATTGAATTTCGAAAATTGTTTTTATTCAAAAAGACCTGACTTATTTTTTAAAATAATGTCAGGTCTTTTTGATATTTCAGAATTTTAAAAAAAATGACAATCAAATTTTTAATTCCATGCAAAATCATATTTTTTTATGAATGGGAATAATATTTTATCTGATAAATACCAGTTTATTATCCGTTGACATTTGCGGACTATACCAATATCCATCGCTGTCGAATCCTTTCAGATTTTCTTCATCCTCGATCCGGTTTTTAATTACATAACCGGCCATTAAACCGCGTGCTTTTTTGGTGTAAATCACTATTTGCTTGAAATTGTCGTGCTTATATTCGTAAAACTCCACATCGATCACCTTCACTTTTTTGTTTTTCAGGTTTAAACTTTTAAAGTATTCGGCTGATGACAGATTCAATAAAATCTCAGGTTTGCCAGAATTTACTAATGCCGTAAGTACACTTTTCGTAACTTTCTTTTGCCAGAAATCGTACAGATTATTTCCCAGCGGATTAATTAATTTCGAACTTACCTCGAGCCGATAAGGCTGAATCAGATCCAATGGCCGCAACACACCATATAAACCCGATAAAAGTCGCAAATGATTTTGAGCATATTCAAAATCGTCGTCTGAAAAAGATTTCGCATCAAGTCCGCGATATACTTCGCCATCGAAAACCATTACTGCTTGTTTGGCATTTTCGGGGGTAAAAGGTTTATGCCAGTTGAAATATCGGTCGAAATTTAATTGCGTGAGATTTGAATTGATATCTAAAAGGTTACTGAGTTCTGTAGGTGATAATTCCCTGATTAAATCTACCAGTTTTCCGGCTTCTTTCATAAATTCGGGAATTGAAAATTGCTCCGTAAAATTCTGAGGTTTGAAATTCTGTATTTTAGCCGGTGATAGAAGTATCAGCATATCAATTATTTATTAACAATATTAATAAAAAAAGCACGAACTTCAAAACAATGAAATCCGCGCTTATTTTTATTGAAATATTTTATAATCCTTTTTCGAGTTGAAGTGTTTTAGTGGGTTGATCACATACTTCTGTCGGACCATAATATTGAATAGGACCAGGATAAACGTAACTTTGTTTTTCGTCGGCCCAGTCAGCACGGTGCGTATCAAAGTATTTAAACGGTGCGCCATCAAGTAAAACCAATGCTTTCTGAATTACAGGTTTCATGCTTCCGTGACGACGTTCCATATTCATCATCATGGTAATTGGAACACCTCCGGCAATCCATTCAGCAGCAGGAGCTGTTAGATTTCGAACCGATGACATGTAACCGGTTTTACCCGATAGGATAAGCAATGAAGCTG
>JAKLIM010000513.1 GCA_022709605.1 Bacteroidota bacterium
TACTTTTGGTTTTATTATTGTTATACATCTTCTGATATAAGTATTTACTATATTAAATATGAATTACAAAAGTAACAAATATTTAATTAGTATTCATTTGTGAATGAAAAGAATATAAATAGAATTAATCTGCTTTTAAATGTATTCATTTGAATGGTTTAGTAGTATTTTAAGCTTTTATAAAAAACAGAGTAGGAAGTAAAAATGCCATAACCGTTTGTAACATTTGTGTAAAGCGGATAAGTCTGCGTTGAGCTTCCAAGTCCGGTATAACCTCCTGTATTGTATAAATACAACTGTTTCTGATACTTATAATACGATGCATCCACACTTCTTAATACAATGAAAGAATTTCCTTTGCTATTGTATCTACCATCAGTATTAGTAAAAAAGAATTTCCCCCGATATTCATCTTTTTTCATTTTTTTATTGGAAAACAAATTCAACGGTTGTGCCTCACTAATCATAACACTATCCTGTTCGGCTTTGAAAAAAATATAATTATCAAATGTAAACCTGATTTCCCAATACAGTTCCTTAGTGGTGTCATTGGGTATCGAAAATTCAAACGATGAAATATTCTCATTATAATCACCCTTACCTGCTATTTCATTAAATTTCAAATCATTAACTAAAGTGAAGTAAGGAACAGTTGTAACTGCCGAAAGCTGTTTGTAACCCGGAACATCAACTGTACAATTATATGTTTTGCCTAAAATAATAGTGGTTGAGCAACCGTACCAACCGTTTTTAATGTGTCGCAAAGTATCGGTTTTGATATCTGATTTAATAATAACCAGCGCATTCGACACCAGCGAAGGAATAGAATCGCCCATCGAAGCGGTGAGCGACACATGCACTTTCAACAGGCTGTCGGCAATAAGAACGCCATTCAAAACCGGAGTTTTAGTTATATCGGGTAAGTCTTCTTCGACCAAATTATGGCAAGATGAAGATAAAAACAAAACAAGAAAAAATGTTAGTAACGAAAAAGCAGATCTCATTTTTTATTAATATAAAGTAGTGTTAAAAAAAACGCATTAATAATATCATAAAACATAGTTGTAACGCATGTGAACATTCTTATTTTCTCCCGAAAGCATACGGGATTCTCATTTTCAAAATTTCTCAATAACTATAGTTCCATTAATGCATTTAGAAACGTTAAAAGAGCTCAGTTATTTTACAGCAAACTCTGATAAATTAAAAAAATATCAAATAATTTTAATTCGTTAATGTAGCACTTGCAATTCTTATTAATAAATTTATTCATGTAAAGTAGTTGTAAGAATATATTCATACATTTGCATAAAAATTAAAGTTAAATGCTTTCAATATTAATTCCGGCATACAATCAAAATATTACCCGTTTGGTGAGCGATTTGCATCAACAGGCCATTGATACCTATATGGACTTTGAGATTATTGTCATTGAAGATGGTTCATTTAAAGAGGTTGAAATTAACAAGTCCGTAAATGATTTAAATTTTTGCAGACATATTGCATTAACTAAAAATATTGGTCGCTCTGCCATTCGGAACAAACTTGCCGACGAAGCAAAATATGAACATTTGTTGTTTATCGATTGTGATGCAACCATTTGCACATCGCATTTTATCGAAAAATATGAAGCATTTTGTCATGAAGAATGTGTAGTCATCGGCGGAACTGCTTATGATCCTGAGGAAAAAAATCCGGATTACAGTTTACGACTGAAATATGGTCGCATGCGTGAAGCCCGCTCGGCTAACGAACGGGATAAAAACTGCTTTGTAACCTTTAATTTTCTTATATCCAAATCCATTTTCAATAAAGTGCGATTCGACGAAACCATTCGTGGTTACGGCCACGAGGATATGCTTTTTGGACATCAATTGCATCAACTGGGTTACGAATTTATTCAAATAGAGAATCCATTGATTCACAAAGGATTGGATGATAATAAAACCTTTATTCTAAAAACAGAAGAAGCCACCCGCAACTTGTTTTTACTATATCAAACCGGACAGTATCCGTTTCTGGCTGAAGAATCGAAACTTTTAACCGGTTTTTTGAAATTAAAAAAAACAGGTCTGACACGATTATTTGCAACAAAGTTTGAT
>JAKLIM010000514.1 GCA_022709605.1 Bacteroidota bacterium
GAAAAGAACAAAGAATAAATATTTCCGTAACGCGAAACGGAAACGCGAAACAAAGAACACATAACAACTTAAAAATGATTTATTTTATATCTGATGCTCATCTTGGATCGCGGGTAATTAAAGACTCACGTGCGCACGAAAAGAAAATTGTAGCCTGGCTTGATATCGTAAAACAAGATGCTGAGAAAATATTTTTACTCGGTGATATTTTCGATTTTTGGTTCGAATACCGAACTGTCGTACCGAAAGGTTTTGTACGTTTTTTAGGAAAATTGGCCGAACTTACCGATGCCGGCATCGAAATTCATTTTTTTACCGGAAATCATGATATCTGGACTTTCGGGTATCTCGAAAACGAAGTTGGATTGATTGTTCACCGCGAACCACAGACATTAACACTTGGGACAAAAAAGTTTTTATTAGCGCATGGCGATGGACTCAATACTGATGAAACCGGTTTTCATATTATTCGTAAAATTTTTCATAGTAAGCTGGCTCAGAAACTTTTCAGATTAGTTCCGCCTCAAATAGGGCAGGAGTTTGGATATCAATGGTCCGAAAAAAACAGGGATGGATTGCTTGAATCAAAAAACGAATACAAAGGTGAGAATAACGAATTTTTGGTGACTTATGCAAAAGAATATGCCGAAACCCACGATGTTGATTTCATGATTTTCGGTCACAGACATATTGCACTCGATTTGCAGTTGAGATATCAGAAACGGGTTGTTATTCTTGGCGATTTTGCTACCATTTTTTCGTATGGTGCTTTCGATGGTGAGAATTTCAGTCTCGAATATTTTTAATATTTATTGAAACAATTCAGTAATAAAAAAATCCAACAGATTTTCAAAATCTGTTGGATTTTTTATTAAAACATAATGATTATCTGCATAATGTCAACTACTGCTCACTTTAATGCAGCGGATAAAAACACTAGGTTGATTTGCGGATAATCATAAAAACATAATTGCTCAGGCAATAATAAAAGTGATTTTCAAAAGAATAATAACTCTAAACAGCCTTAAAACTCATATCTAAACTTTTAACCGAATGAGTCAGTGCACCGACGGATATAAAATCAACGCCACATTCGGCGTAGCTTCTTAAAGTATCGAAAGTAATACCGCCCGACGACTCAGTTTCGTATTTTCCACCAATAATTTCTACTGCTTTGCGCGTATTTTCAACCGAAAAATTGTCGAGCATAATCCGGTTAACACCACCGATTTTCATCACCTGATCAATTTCATCGAAATTACGAACTTCAATTTCAATCTTGAGGTCTTTTCCTTTTTCTTTGAGATATTCTTTGGCGCGAACTATGGCCTTGTCGATGCCTCCGGCAAAATCCACATGATTGTCCTTCAACAAAATCATATCGTAAAGTCCAATGCGATGATTTACACCACCGCCAATTTTTACAGCTTCTTTTTCGAGTAAGCGCAGACCCGGTGTGGTTTTTCGTGTGTCAAGTACGTGTGTTTTAGTCCCTTCCAGGAGTTTAACATACTGCTTTGTACGTGTGGCAATTCCGCTCATTCGTTGCATAATATTCAGCATCAGGCGTTCGGTCTGCAGTAAGGATTGAATTTTCCCTTCCACCACAAAAGCGATATCTCCATATTTTACTTCTTCGCCATCGGTAATAAACACAGTCATTTTCAGTTCCGGATCGAATGCCTTGAAAATTTTCCGTGCTACTTCAACACCGGCAATAACGCCATTTTCCTTGATTATAAGCTGAGATTTTCCGACGGCGGTTGCAGGAATGCACGATAAAGTTGTGTGGTCACCATCGCCAATGTCTTCGGCGAACCACAATGCAATAAGTTGATCGAAATCGTTAGTCATTTGTTGTTTCTATTCTGAGTTGTTGAATTAAAGTCTGACCGCTGGTTTTACGGGTCAGGATGTAAACCCTGAAATTGCCGTTGTTGGTTTTCAGTGTGCCAATTGAAAAACTGGAGCCTGTTTGGTTCCCGTTGTGAAGCACAACATAAGAACTGACTTTATTTTTTTTGAAAAAATCGGAAATAATGCCTGTAGCCTGTTGTTTGCTGAATACATCGTTAATATTTCCTATTACCAAT
>JAKLIM010000515.1 GCA_022709605.1 Bacteroidota bacterium
CCCATAAGTGCATATAAACCGGTTTATATTGTTCAGGAGAATATAGCTTCCAACGCAATGCGCCTTAAAGTAGGTGATGAAGTGAAATTTGGCGGTTATTTACAAGCAAATGATTCGGCAGCTTCGGCAATTTATCCCTATAAAATTATCGGAGTGGCTACTTGCTGGGAAGTAATACCTGATTCGACAACCTGTGTTATGGATAGAAAAGGAGTTGTATCTGAATTAACTGAAAATGCAAGCTTGGTAAAGGACATTTCTACAGAGGAAATTTTTGCAATTAACGGCGCTAAAATAGCTGTAAACACCACGGTAATTTTTAAAGGCGTTATTGTACAATGTTTTACAACTCCATGTTATAATAATGTTGAATGTTATAAAATTGTTACAACGCCAACGCCACCATGCGTTATGGACAAAACAGGTGTTGTGGTCGAAGGAATTGGCGATTGTACCGGACAGTTATTTATTGAAGTATTTTCGCCGGCTGCGATTGCCATCAAACAATTGTATGCATTTAAAAATAATTCAATCAATGCAGATGGCACTGTTTCAAATGCGTTAAAAACCGGCGACAAAGTGAAATTTGGCGGTTATCTGATTAAAAATGACAGTAATTATGTACGGCTATGCAATGTAATTGGTGTAGCAACTTGTTGGGAAGTTCTTTCTCATGATACTGTTACTTGTGTTAAAGATAGAAAGGGTATTATTACGGGGTACGCTGATAATTCGAGCATTGTAAAAGAAATTTCAACGGGAGAAATTTTTGCAATTACCGGCGAAAAACTTACTGTAGGCACTACAATTCTGTTTAAAGGAGTAAAAATTGTATGCATAACAACACCTTGTTATAATGTGGTTGAATGTTATCAGGTAATAAATATTCCACCGGTTTCTTGCGTTATGGACAAAACCGGTGTGGTTGTTCCGGGAATTGATGGTTGCACCGGACGATTATTTATACAGGAAATTAACGATGCAAACGCTTACGGTCAATTGTGGGTAATTCAAAACTATTTGGCTACAAGCAGCGATGGAAATACAATATCGAAATTGCAAGCCGGAGATAAAGTAAAATTCGGCGGTTACTTAACGGCTAATGATTCTACAAAAAGTATTTTGTGCTACACTGTGGGAGTTGCTACCTGCTACGAAAAAATTGCTTCCGAAAACGCATATTCACTTTCGGGAAAAGTAATAGCCGGAAACGATTTAATGAAATCAGGAATTGCCGTTTTATTCAGAAAGGGGGAAGGAAAAGCTGTGGCTTCAAATACAATTACCGACGGTACTTTTACATTTACAAACGTTCCTGAAGCAGCATATACTGTTTATATTATCCCTGATATCAGCTTGTATAAAAACTATCTGCCAACGTTTTATATCAATAAATTCCTCTATAATCTGGCCGATTATGTGAAGCTGAACCGCGATATCAACGATGTAGTAGTATATCTTACAAATTTTGATGTACCAATTGGTAACGGACGAATTTATGGAAACATATACTTCGAAACCGAACAACTGAAAGACAGTATTCTGGCTGCAAAAGGAACATTAAATGCAATTTCAAGCACCAACCGATCGGCTGAAAATACGCCGGTAGTTTTGTACGATAATCTATTTCAGCCGGTTGCATGGACCATTACCGATGCTTCGGGTAATTATTCATTCGAAAACTTATCATTAAATACCTATAGAGTTGTATCGGAAACAGCATCAGCAAAAGCTGAAATAACAGTCAATCTGTCGTCAACCAATTCGGATGCTAATGCTGATTTAATTTTAAAAAGTCCACAGGAAAAAACCGGATTAAACCTGGCCGAAAATAATGTGTTGGAATTTTATCCAAATCCTGTAGCCGACAAGTTGATCATTCATGTAAAAGAAACTGAACAAATCAATATCTACAGTGCCATGGGACAATTGTTGTTGAATCGTCCGTTGGAATCAGGTGTTAATGTATTGGATGATGACGGTCAAGATGCAGGTCCTGTAATTAAACAAATCAAACTCAAATTACCTAAAGATGTTCCACCAACTCCAGAACTTTCTGTTCCAGAGGAAATTGCGGAAGAAAAAAATACAG
>JAKLIM010000516.1 GCA_022709605.1 Bacteroidota bacterium
TTTCAGCCGAATACATTGCACATTCGGGCGAAAAAATCCATAAAGGGCATAAATTTATAAAGCAATTCGTTAAACAAATCCGGACAGCATTGCCCGATATTAAAATTGTAAAAGTTGAGATTTTATCGCAAAATGACCCAATAATTACGTGGCAAAGAACATTTAATGGAACTCATAAAGCCGACTTGAAAGGCATACCAGCTTCAAATAAAAAAGTAAAATGGCACGAAATGGTAGTTTCTCGTTTCGACGAAGATAAAATAATTGAAGAATGGGTTGTTTCTGATTTAGCAACACAGTTGATGTTGAAACAAAAAAGGTAATTCGTAAGCCGAAAACGAAATAAACTTTCAAGTGCATTTTGAGTTTCAGTATTTTGCATTTATTTCATTTCTCAAAGAAAAATCATTTTTTTTTGAAAAGCAGATATTTTCTTTTCATCAATTGATCTAACACTCTGCTTTATCTCCAATAAATCAAATTGTCCCTGCTATTTAGACGATTAAACCCCTGATAACTCCATTTAATTTTGTTACTTTTGACACATCATTTGAAAGTGAATTAGTTCAATGTGCTCATTTATTTCCGATAGTGCTCCGATAGTTCCCGTAGGATTGGGAAGATAGTAACTTATTTTCTTAATTTCCTATTTTCTTAATTTTCAATTTTTCTTAATTTTCTATTTTTCTTAATTTTCTATTTTTCTATTTTTCTAATCAAAACACCACTAATATACTGATTTACAATAATCTTCTATTTAAAAATGACAAAATTTCAACATTCGCTTTTTAAAAATTATTCAGCATTTTTAATTTTGCTGATAATTTCGGTCAATCTAAATGCAGAAAATGTGCCTGCGTTTCCCGGTGCCGAAGGTTTTGGGAGATACACTACAGGTGGTCGTGGTGGCGATGTTTATCATGTAACTACTATAGCTGACGATGGATCTGCGGGTACGCTTCGTTCGGTTTTGAATAAAGCCGGCAAACGAACCATAGTTTTTGATGTATCGGGAACAATACATTTAAAATCAGCATTAAGTATAACCAGTGCCAATGTCACCGTTGCCGGACAAACTGCTCCGGGTGATGGGATTTGCATAGCTGATTATCCTTTTACAATTTTCGCCAGCAATGTGATCGTACGTTTTGTACGATTCAGACTCGGAAACATCAATGTGGCCAATCACGAAGGCGATGGTTTGGGTGGAATGGATCATGAAAATATTATGATTGATCATTGTTCGGTGAGCTGGAGTATTGACGAATGTTTGTCGGTTTACGGCATGAAAAACTCCACAGTTCAATGGTGTATTGCTTCACAAAGTTTACGCAATGCCGGTCACGCGAAAGGTGCGCATGGATACGGTGGAATTTGGGGTGGATCGGGAGCAAGTTATCACCATAACCTGCTGGTGCATCACGACAGTCGCACGCCCCGCTTCGGACCACGTGCAGGAACTCAAACCGACGAACGCATGGATATGCGCAACAATGTAATGTATAATTGGGCTGGTTTGGGTTGCTATGGTGGCGAAGGAATGAACGTGAATATTGTCAATAATTATTACAAACCCGGGCCTGGAACGAACCAAAAAGGAGGTGCTGTAAGGTATCGCATTGCCGGTATTGGTATCAGAACCACACAATATATTACTGATAATCCGTCTTTTGCGCCTATGTTACACGTGTGGGGCGATTTTTATGCCAATGGGAATTATATGAATGGATGGCCGGCTGTAACTGCCGATAACTGGACCAATGGTATTTATGCACAAATATCGAACTCCTCGGTCGACTATTTGTTTACCCAGGCCACCAAAGATACCATGAAACTTTCGGCACCCATAAATTTTATTTACACTACAACTCACACTCCCGAAGTGGCTTACGATAAAGTATTGAAATATGCAGGCGCTTCACTTTCGCGCGATTGGGTGGATACCTTAATGGTTTACGACACCCGCTACGGAGTTGCTTCGTACACCGGCTCAGGTAGTGGAAATATGTATGGAATCATTGATAGTCAAAACGATAACAAACCGGCCAATGCTCCGGCTGATTGGAGCGCATGGCCGGTTTTGAATAGCATC
>JAKLIM010000517.1 GCA_022709605.1 Bacteroidota bacterium
TTTCGTCAGCTTGTCCGCGACGTTTAACCAAATTTGCTCCCTGAACAACTTTTTCACCTGTTAAACCTAATGTTTCATGCTCGAAAAGCACCTCAATTTTGGGGTTAGAAAGCACCCGTTCCTGCATAATTTTTGAAGCTCTCAGAAAAGGTTTGCGTACAATCAGAAATACTTTGTCGGCCAAACCGGCTAAATATACCGATTCCTCGCATGCGGTATCGCCACCACCTACAACTGCTACTTTGCGTTTGCGGTAGAAGAAACCATCGCAGGTAGCACATGCCGAAACACCTGAACCTGCATATTTATTTTCGTCGGGTAAACCTAAATACTTGGCCGTTGCTCCGGTTGAAATAATGATTGAATCAGCCTCAATTTCCTTTTCTCCATCAATGGTTACCTTGTATGGCGCAGCCGAAAGATCGGTGGAGCTAACCATTCCAAAACGGATATCAGCTCCGAAACGGGCAGCCTGCTTTTTCAGGTCTTCCATAAGTTCCGGTCCGGTGATTCCTTCGGGATATCCCGGAAAATTTTCAACGTCATTTGTAGTAGTCAACTGACCGCCGGGTTGCATCCCTTCGTATAAAACAGGCGATAAATTTGCTCTCGAAGCATAAATTGCGGCTGTGTATCCCGCTGGTCCCGATCCAATGATCAGGCAACGTATTTTTTCTGTCATATTCTTATTTTATATTTTTATTATTATTTCAAAGTGTATGTTGTAAAATTCACTTTCAATTGATAATTAGGGATTTACCTCAAATCGTTTATTAAAACACCTTTGTATTTAGATTTATCGAAAGTAAAAATATTGTCGGCAACCCTGATCCCTTTCTGGAAATTTGTAACAATAAGATTTGTAGTTTTTCCTTTTTTATCACTGATTTTTATCGAACTTAAATTTCCATTGGCCTTATTGAGACTAACTTCAACTTTCGAAAAGTCATCATTCTTTACTTTGGGAATCATTTCAATAATATGATTCTGAGCCGATTTCGTTTTGCTGAAACGAATTCCGAATTTGGCTTTATAATTCGATAAAAGTGCCATCGGATTTGTTTCACCAAGTTCTTTATCTGTAGGTTCCGTTATTGAAACTTCATTGTTGTCAACCATATACGACCATTGTGTTTTACCGTCGTACCATGCTTTCAATTGATCCATCTCCAAAACGAATTTATTGCCTTTCATTGTGAACGATCCTGAACTTGATTGCAAATTTACAGCATTTTTTTCAGTTACCGTAAGCTTGAAATTTGTCTTGATGGCGTTTGTCTTTGCATTCGTCAGAAAATTTGTTATAAGTTTCTCAGCATCAGCAGCTTTTTGTGCCTGAATACTACTTATCGAAATTATTAATGCTAATATAGAATATGTTAATCGTTTCATTTTGTTTAAGTTTATAAAGTTTGAGAGTTAATACTTGGTAAATAGAAAATAAGAAAATTTGAAATTCGTTTCAATAATATTTTATTTTTTAAATAATACGTCATTATTTTATTAACAAGATATTTGTTTGAAATGTATAAACAAATAACAGACCAATCTTTTTAAATCTTCAAACCTCAAACTTTCAAACCCTCAAACCTTTCTTAAATGTGTTTCAAAATCTGTTCCAAATGATAATCGTCCATTACCAAAACCTGACGGGCTTTGCTTCCTTCGAATGGACCGATAATTCCGGCAACTTCTAATTGATCGACAATACGTCCTGCGCGATTGTATCCAATCGAGAATTTTCGTTGAATTGAAGACGTTGATCCTTGTTGCGATGCCACAATCAATCGGGCAGCTTCTTCGAAAAGCGGATCGCGTTTGCTCAGATCCACATTGCTAAGTTCAACCGAATCGCCATCATTACTAACATATTCGGGTAGATAAAATGCTGTAGGATAACCTTTTTGATTGCCAATGTGATGCACTACGTTTTCTACTTCGGGAGTATCAACAAAAGCACACTGAGCAGCTCCCGGAAAAGGAAAAGATGCATAGGATGCAACTGTTTGGGGGTTCGAAAGAATATTTTTGTTTACAGTTTCGTCATGAGCAGCAATCGCGTTTTTTAGCAAATGAGTTAG
>JAKLIM010000518.1 GCA_022709605.1 Bacteroidota bacterium
AGCGGAACGATTTCGTTGAGTTGTTTTATGTAGTCTACTTTTGGATGTGTGGAAGCCTCAAAATTAATTACATCCAAAGCTTCTTCGGTATGTAGTTCACGTTCATTTCCGTTTTCATCAGTGCGTTTATAGTCGTAAATTCGATAGGTAATGTCACTGGTTTGCTGAATTTCAGCTACAACTACTCCTTTACCAATCGCGTGTACAAGTCCGGCCGGTATAAAAAACACATCTCCTTTTTTAACAGGAACTTTTTGTAATAAATCCTCAACATGGTCATTTTCCAATGCGTCAAGGTATTCGTCACGTGAACTATCTTTCGAGAACCCGATAATCAATTCACCACCCGGATCGGCATCAATAACGTACCACATTTCTGTTTTTCCAAATGAATTATGCCGTTCAGCAGCCACTTCATCACCCGGATGAACCTGAATTGATAAATTCTGATTGGCATCAATTATTTTGAAAAGCAGTGGAAATGTCAATCCGTATTGTTCATACACTGAATCGCCAACAAGCTCACCCATATAAATCTCAATGAGCTCCTGAAGGTTATTTTCGGCCAAAAAACCATTGGTAACAACGGATTCATCTCCGGCATAACCGGAAATCTCCCAACTTTCGCCTGACTTATCAGTTGAACCTTCCTTTTGGAAAATTGTTTTAAGCTTTTTTCCTCCCCAAATTTTATCTTTAAGGATGGGTTGAAATTTTAGTGGATATAGCATATAGATTTGAAAGTTTGATGTTTGAGAGTTTGAAAATTTGAAAAGTTTGAAAGTCTGCCTTTCATCCCCGAAAAGACAGGGCAAGCAAGACAGTTTAAGAGTATAAAAAAAAGAACAATTAATAACGTTAAAAGAATTTAGATTATTAATTGTTCTTAAGGCATTATCCGTTAATGAATATTATTCGGATTTAGTTCTTTTTGCAAGATTTTTCTCCCACTGCCATGCGCTACGCAAGGTTTCTTCTACAGTTTCGGAAGCAGTCCAACCCAAAATATTATTTGCAAATGCCGGATCGGCCCAAACTTTTTCGATATCACCTACTCGTCGACCAACTATTTTGTAGGGCACTTTAACATGAGTAACTTTTTCGAAAGATCTAATGATTTCTAACACCGAAAGTCCACGTCCTGTTCCCAGATTAAATGTTTCAATCTGTTTTCCCGATTCATTATCGAGCAAACGGCGAACGGCAATAACGTGCGCTTTTGCCAAATCTACAACATGGATATAATCGCGGATACAAGAACCATCAGGCGTATTATAATCATTACCAAACACCTGAAGTTGCTTGCGCAATCCGATGGCTGTTTGCGTCACAAAAGGCAGTAAATTGTTCGGAACACCATTGGGTAATTCGCCAATTTCAGCTGTTGGATGTGCTCCGATTGGATTGAAATACCTTAAAATTATACTGCTGTAAAAAGGATTTGCATTAATTGTATCGCGAATAATTTCTTCACCAATTTGTTTTGTATTGCCATAAGGCGATAATGCAACTTTTATGGGAGCTTCTTCAGTAACCGGAAGTATATCGGGCTGACCATAAACGGTACAAGACGAAGAAAAAACGATATTTTTAATTTTATGTATCGGCATCAACTGAAGCAGATTGATAAGCGACACCAAATTATTGCGATAATAAAGCAAAGGTTTATCAACCGATTCGCCCACAGCTTTACTGGCTGCAAAATGAATAATTGCTTCAATGTCTCTGTACTTTTCAAACATTCGGTCAAGTGCCACATAATCAACACAATCAATATTTTCAAAATCGGGTCTAATACCAGTAATTTTTTCAATACCGTTAAGGACTTCAATATTAGAGTTCGAAAGATTATCTACAATTACGACTTCGAATCCTTCATTGATTAATTCAACTACCGTATGTGATCCAATATAACCGGTTCCGCCGGTTACTAATATTTTTGACATATTATTCTTTTTATTTTAAAATAATTTTTATTTAATTTTAATGACTTAATTCTGAGTTTATATTTTTAAAGTAGATAAATTTGTTAAGTTACTATTTTTGCATGAAGAGTAAAATTTGAATCATTAAAA
>JAKLIM010000519.1 GCA_022709605.1 Bacteroidota bacterium
ATATATTGTTGATTTTCAATACATACACAAACATTACATTTGAATTGCAACCCTGAAATTTACCAAAGTTGATAATTTATTACACCCATTTTGTCAAATAATACACATGAATTATTTTTCTATGTATTACATTTGCCATGTTAAATTTATTCAACTAATAAAAACAATCAACAAAAAATTATCCTTAAATTAAATCTAAAATGAAGAAACACAGTTTTATTTTGAAACGTGTATTGTTTTTGGTTGTCGCAATTTCGTTCTTCGGAATGTTGTGGGCACAAACAAAAACAATCAACGGTATTGTAAAAGATGCCGCAGGTGAACCAATTATCGGTGCTTCGGTTCTTGTTAAGGGAACAACAATTGGTACAATAACTAATTTTGATGGTGCTTACAACCTGGCCGTACCACAAACTGCCAAAACCCTGGTTATTTCGTACGTAGGAATGGAAACACAGGAAATTACGATCAGTGGTTCGGTGTTAAACGCTACATTGAAAGACGATTCGAAAGGGTTGGATGAATTGGTAGTAGTTGGTTATGGTGTTGTTAAAAAACGCGATTTAACAGGCTCTGTATCGTCGATAAAATCATCGGAGATCATGAAAAACTCTTCCAGTAATGCCATGCAGGCCATGCAGGCTAAAGTTCCGGGTTTGGACATTAAACAAAATGATGGACAAGCAGGTTCAGGATTATCAATGACATTGCGTGGTAACCGTTCGATTTCCGCTTCAAATAGCCCACTGGTTTTAGTGGATGGAGTTGAATATGGATCAACCATCGACATTAATAATTCCGACATCGAATCGATGGATATTCTTAAAGATGCTTCATCAACAGCTATTTACGGTACAAAAGGTGCAAATGGTGTAATTATTATTACCACAAAACGCGGAAAAGCAGGTAAAACTACTGTAAATCTCAATTCATATCTTTCGTCGAACATGCCTACCAATATTCCTCAGGTAATGTACGGTGCAAAAGAAGTACAATTCTTGCGTGACAAGAATAATTATAAACTCGATGCAGTTGCCGGAACCTGGGGAACTGCACAAACAACAGTTGAGCAAGTACTTACAGGCACTCCAAACGGGGCTGACTTTACCGAAATGGATGTTTATAATGCAGGTGATTATACCAATTGGTTGGATATCATACTTCAGGATGGATTAACTCAAAACTACGAAGCATCTGTATCAGGAGGTAATGATAAAACTAATTTCAATGCCTCCTTGGGAGTTATGTACGAACAAGGCTTGATGAAAAACGATGAATTAGACCGTTATAATGGTAAAATAACCATTGATCATCGCATCAGCAATCAATTCAAAGTTGGTGCAAATATGCTTTATACTTATCGTAATCACGATTCGCGCAATAGTAGCGTGTTTGGTCAGGCAATGAAGATGACTACAATTACACGTCCTTACAACAGCGACGGTAGTATTTTAGCAACACCGAATGCGCGTTATGCAGCACATTGTAATCCACTGCTCGACGAAATTGACGGCGCTTTTGAACACAATATCGAAACTACCCGCTTTTTCGGAAATACCTATATTGAAATTAATCCGATCAAAGCATTGACTTTCAAATCTATGTTTGCTCTTGACCGCTCCAACAAACGCGATGGAACGTATCAGGATTTCGAAAGTGTTGCCCGTTATCAATCGCCTACAACAAGTTACATCTCATTAATTCAAAATAATTCAACGAAATTCACCTGGGATAATACCTTGAATTATAATACCAAATTCGGCGAAAGTGATTTGACAGCTTTGTTGGGTCATAGCATGACGCAAAGTGTGAGTGAAAATATGCAAACAGTTGGTGATGCCGGAAAAGAACATTATTTTTCAAGTTCATTCTACGATATTTCGAAAATTGGCACTCCCAAATCTACTAGCGGTTATGTTCAACACTCTATGTTGTCGTATTTCGGACGTTTGAATTACAGTTATGCCGGCAAATATTTATTGAGTGCCTCTGTTCGTGCTGATGGTTTTTCGGCATTAGCACCGGGTAAAAAATGG
>JAKLIM010000052.1 GCA_022709605.1 Bacteroidota bacterium
TTTTCGATACGGTGTTACGGGTGTTGCAAATTTACTATTTGACTGGTTCTTGTATTTTTTTATTCATAATTATGTTATCCAACAACAAGAATTACATATTTTCTTCCTTGCTCTGAAACCACATACAGCAACATTGGCAATTAAATTTCCTATTACACTAACAACTGGTTTTTTGCTTCAAAAATACGTAACATTTTCAAATTCATCTAACAAAGGCAAAGATCAAATTTGGCGTTATTATTTAGTTGGATTTACAAATTTGGGATTAAATTATATCGGAATAAAACTACTCGTTGAATCACTCAATTTTTATCCATCTATTGCAAATGCAGTAATATCAATTGTATTAACTGCATTTAGTTATTTTTTGCAAAAGAAATATACATTTAAAACCCACAATATTCAGTAACTGATATTTAGCCAATGAAACTGTCACTTGAAAAGCTTCAGTATTTTTCGAAAAGTGAGAAGAATTCACTGTTTAAAATTATTGTATGGGTTTTCATGTTCGGCTCTGTTTTCTATCTGGGGTACAAATTATTCACTTTCAATGGTTATTCCAGCCTGTTGGATGAATGGAAATCGTTGCCACCGAAGCATTTTTACTGGCTTGGCCTGGTTTTTTTACTCATGCCGTTGAACTGGTTGAGCGAATCGATCAAATGGAAACTGATTGTTTCTGAAACGCAGCCACTTAGTCTGAAAAATGCTGTCAAATCGGTTTTAGCCGGATTCTCAACCGGGTTTTTTACGCCCAACCGCATGGGCGATATGGTGGGGCGATTGGTTTTTCTCGAATCGTCGAACCGCAAAACCGGCGTTACACTCAGTTTGATGAGCAGCTTAACTCAGAATATAATCATCGCGTTGTGTGGCATTCCTGGAGCCATATTGTTTTTTACATTCCAACAAAGCGAAGTTCTGAAATTAAATAATTATTTAATAATTACGTCGATCATAGCGGTGGTGATGATTGTTTTGTTTTTGTTGGTTCCTAAATTGGCCGGTAGAAATAAGAATGCGGCGGTAAATGAATACATCAAAGGTTTTGCGAATTATTCCCTTTCGAAATCATTTTTAATCTTATTTGTATCACTCATCAGATTTGTAATATTCTCCATACAATTTTATGCCATGTTGCGTTTTTTCGGAGTGCATTTACTTCCCGGACAAGCCATCGCGGCCATCCCGGCAAATTATTTATTTGTTACATTCACACCTTCTTTAGCGTTTACCGAACCGGCCATACGTGGATCGTACGCAGTGTTTTTTATCGGTCAGTTTTCGTCACACACCGTCGGAATTGCATTGGCCGGAATTGGTTTATGGGTAATAAATTATTTGATTTCCATGTTTTTAGGATTTATTGTATTGTTGAAACAAACGAAAAAGGAGAAATAGGAGGAAATTACTTAGAACTTCAAATGTAACCACTTCGAGGCATAAATTTCTTTTTTTTCAAGATCCTACATTTTACATTATTATTTGCAATTTTCACCCAACTATTTTTAAAATTATTTGTTTCAATTTTTATTAAAAAAGAAATACTCAGAAACGCTTTTTTTATTCATGAAACGGGTACTTTTAATTCTGTATTCAATAGTTCTGGTTTTCAAAAGTTTTTCGCAAAACTCAGACATTAATGCTTCGGTATCAGGTTCTTCGATATCGAACTCTACTGTTTCTGAGTTGCCCGGAATGTATTTCCCCGGCGTAAGCAAAATATTAATCCCCGGAATGACGCGCTCGCAATTTTTGGATGCTTGTGCCATTCAGTGGCTCCCTTTGCAAAGCGAAATCCACGAATGGAAACCCCTGGAAACTCATCTGAATAAACAACTTAACTATCCTGAAATTGAGACACTGATCCAAAATTTAACCGGCTCTGAAATTGCGAAAGCTTATGTAGCAACGGTATTAAGTGAGGACAATCGGAAAATCTATGCCCTTGAAATTGGCCGGGGTTCTAAAAAGGTAGTTTTTACTGCCGGTATTCATGCCCGCGAAGTTGGCAATACACAATTTCTGCTAAAATTTGCTACAATATTAGTTGATAAATACGAGCAGAAAGACCAAATGGTGGTTGAACTATTGAATAATTATTGTGTGGTAATGCTTCCCTGCATAAATCCCGATGGTTATTCTGCGGCCATCGAAGGTAATACATCGTTGAATAACAGAGAATTATTCCTTGCGCTGCAGGACAATACTGAAATTTTCAAAGCAAAATCGAATGCCAAAGGAATTGATCTCAACCGGAACTTCCCCACCTACAGCTCAAGTATTTTATGGAAAAGTGATGAAATCAGGACTCCTTATATAAGTAATTCTCCGTCCATCAATTATTTTGCAGGTTACAGATTAGGCAGCGAAAATGAAACAAAAGTGGTGATGAATTTCTTGATACGTAATATACCGTATGCCTTCAGGTACGTTGATTTTCATTCGGCCGGAAGGTTAATTTACGCAGGGAAACCGCATTTGTCGGATGAGTTTAATGATTTGTGCGATTCTACAGGGAAATTGATAAGAAATCACACCCGATACACGCTTTACGGAGTCAATCACGAGGATTCGGGAAACGGAACCGATGGAACGATTACCGATTTTGCCGCTGAGATTGCTTCCGGTTTTGTGTTTAACGAAAAACTAGGTCGTTTAGCACCTCATAAAGCCGATAGTTTGATTCAAAAAGTAGATGAAGTGCACTATAAATGTTCGGTAAACACCATCGAAACACTCCGAACAAGCCGCAGAGAAGGATACGGCTTGTTGCGCACATCAACTCCCGAAATGCATGTGAACGAATGGCTGAAATACCGGCTTGAAGAATTGTTTTTTAAGTTGATAAAAGAGTAATAGATGCAAAAATACTGTGCGTAATTTTACCCGCTAATTTTTGTACCGCCTTCAGTATGAATTAAATCGGCTCGTGTAATAATCACTTTATTCACTCCGGCACTAATGGCTTCGAATGAATTTTCAAGTTTTGGAATCATGCCACCACTGATAACACCTTCGGCAACATATTTTTCGAAAAGGGCAGGAGTGATTTCGGAAATTACACTTTCGTCGTCATTCTCGTTCATTAGTACACCTTTTTTCTCGAAACAGAACATCAAAGTTACTTCAAAATGTTTGGCTAACGCTTTTGCCGCTTCTCCGGCAATGGTATCGGCGTTAGTGTTCAGCATGTTGCCTGCTTTATCGTGCGTGAGTGGTGCTAAAACCGGCACAACACCTTTTGCAATTAAATCAGCCAGAATATCGGCATTCACTTCTTTTACATCGCCTACAAATCCATAATCCACGTCTTTTACCGGCCGTTTTTCGGAACGCATGTAATTCAGGTCGGCACCGGTCAATCCAAGTGCATTTACGCCAATGGCTTGCAGTCCGGCCACAATTTGTTTGTTTACCAATCCTCCGTACACCATGGTTACCACTTTCAGGGTTTCGGCATCGGTTATGCGGCGTCCGTTAACCATTTGGCTTTCAATGCCCAGTTTGGCAGCCATAGCAGTTGCCGAACGACCACCGCCATGCACAAGTACTTTGTAACCTTCTATTTTTGAGAAATCAGCCAGTAGTTGTTTCAGCGATTCCGATTCTTCAACAATTTTTCCGCCAACTTTTACGAGTGTTAGTTTTACCATAATTTTACCACAAAGGCAATTGGTTTACAATGATTTATCAAGTAATTACCTTTTTTAATATTTTATTTTAAATTCTTTTTATTTTTTGTTGGCGCTAAAAAATTCTCACCTGTTACTACACTTTTTCCTGTTTGCTCTTCAAGTTCTCTTCGTGCATTTTTGGCAACAGTGCCTCCTTTTTTACTTGCTTTTGCATTTTCAGTCAACCCTTTTGCTTCGTCTGTTTCGGCAATTTGTTTTGTCGAAAGTTCGGCCAATGCAGTGAAAATCAATTCAGCTTCACTCATGTGGTCACGGAGGTTCTGAGTTTTCAATCCCTTCAACACTTTATGTTGTTTGACTGTCAAATCCGTCCACTCCTGATGAATGATGTTAGTCAGCATTGCAAACTCATCCTGTTCTTTTATTCCGGCATCCTTCCAATAATCGGTCAGCTTATTTCGGGTTTCCTGCCCCATCATTCGCTGTTGAATCCATTTCTCGCTACGTCCGAGTTTTTGCCAGTTTTCACGAGCGCGATCTAAACTTTGAGCGGGATCCTGCATTTCTTGCATCCGCTCGTAACCCACTTTGGCTAACCATTGTTTAAATGGTTCAGCTTTGGGAGAAGGTATGGATTGGATAATACGGAATAATGATTGAGGATCAGCACAGTCAGTAGAATATTTTTTCCCATCTGACGAAATTAATTTCAGTTGTCGACAAATTGTCGACAACTCAATACCATCTTCTGACTTCACCCTGGTTTTCATTTTAAACCAATAGTCTCTGGGATTCAAACTATCTGTCAATGCTTCCACTACATCCACTACCGAAAAATACCATTTTTCTTCCTTTTCGTCCCAATGTGTACGAATTTTTTTTGACTCAAATAACTTAATGCTTGTATTATTTTCCATATCAGTCAGGTTAAATGTGTGTTTTTTATGAAAATTATTACGAAATTGGTATATATTTCTTTTAAAACCGCTGAAAAATGTGGTCTTAGAATTTTATCAATGCATGAATATCCTCAGCACCAAGCAGGCGTGGTCGACCATTCAAAAATTCGAGTTCAATCAGAAAACTTACCAGAACGGATTTCGGATGAAACAAATCAATTAGTTTTAAAGCAGCTCCGGCACTTCCACCCGTTGCTAATAAATCGTCGTGTAAAAGCACCACGTCATTTTCATCAATGGCATCTTTATGAATTTCAAGCGCATCAACTCCATACTCAAGTTCGTATTTGACACTAAAAGTCTCTGAAGGCAATTTCCCGGGTTTGCGAAGTAACACAAAACCGGCACCGAGTTTATAGGCCAGAATGCTGCCGAGTACAAACCCGCGACTTTCTACACCTACAACTTTGGTAATGCCTTTGTCTTTGTAATATTCATATAGGTCATCCACAATAAATTTCAACACTTCGGCATCTTTCATTGCCGTGGTTATATCCTTAAACATTATTCCCGGTTTCGGAAAATCCGGCACGTTGCGTATCGACGCGATAACTTGTTCTAAATTCATGACCCTTAACCCCAAAACGGGGATATTTAATTGATTATTTATGCTATGTTTTTTTAAATTTCAATCTATTATTTTTTGCAGTTTCCCTCTCCTTCCCGAAAACGGGACTAGTCTCCGAGGGTCAGTGTGAGGTTAACAATCTCTTTATCACCACCTGCGCCGATATTTCGCGGTTCGCTGCTTCGGGAATTACAATCGACTGAGGACTTTCAATCACTTCGTCGGTTACAATCATGTTGCGGCGTACAGGCAAACAATGCATAAAAAAAGCATTGTTAGTCACATCCATCTGGCGTTTACTAACTGTCCAGCTCATATCTTTGCTTAAAATTTTTCCGTAATTTGGATCCTGATAAGCCGCCCAGTTTTTGGCATAAATAAATTCAGCTCCTTCAAAAGCTTTCATCTGATCGTACTCAACGCGCGCACCACGTACAAATTCAGGTGCAAGTTCATATCCTTCGGGATGTGTAATTACAAAATCCACGTCGGCATCGTTCATGAAATCAGCAAACGAGTTTGGAACAGCCTGTGGCAATGCTTTAGGATGAGGTGCCCAGGTAAGTACAACGTTCGGACGAGGGGTTTTTTTGTTCTCCTCAATGGTAATCAGGTCGGCAAAAGCCTGCAATGGATGTGACGTAGCACCTTCCATACTGAAAACCGGTTTGCCTGAATATTGGATAAATTGATTGATAATCGTTTCCTGATAATCAAATTCTTTGCTTTCGAACTGTGCAAAAGCACGCACGCCAATCACATCGCAGTAACTGGCCATTACCGGAATGGCTTCAAGAATATGCTCCGGTTTATCACCGTCCATGATGACACCCCTTTCGGTTTCGAGTTTCCATGCACCTGCATTTACATCTAGTACCATGGTGTTCATTCCCAGATTCATACCTGCTTTTTGGGTACTTAATCGGGTTCGTAAACTGGAATTGAAAAACACCATCAACAGTGTTTTATTTTCGCCAATATGTTTGTAAGCAAAGCGGTTTTTCTTTATTTCTAATGCTTCTTTTATTGCCTCCTGCAAATTGCCGAGGTCTTTTACATTTGTATATGATTTCATAAATTGTAAATTGTAATTTGAAAAATTGTAAATTACTTGGGTTCCATAACTATAAACGGTATCAACATTTCTTCCAACGAAATTCCACCGTGCTGAAATGTGTTTTTATAATAACTTACGTAATGATTATAATTGTTTGGATAAGCAAAAAAGTTATCATTTCCGGCAAAAATATAAGCTGAACTTACATTCGGACTTGGTAAGCCCACTTTTGCCGGTTGTGTTATTTCATAAACTTCTTTCTTATTATAACTCAGATTTTTGCCAACTTTATAGCGTAAATTTACATTGGTATTTTTATCCCCAATCACTTTCGTAGGGCTCGAAACCTGAATGGTGCCATGATCGGTTGTGAAAATTAATTTGTATCCGCGTCGCGAAATGGCTTTCATCAATTCGTAAGTAGGCGAATGTCGGAACCACGACAGCGTGAGCGAACGATAAGCTTGTTCATCGTTGGCCAGTTCGCGCATCATTTTCGATTCGGTGCGGGCATGCGAAAGCATATCAATGAAATTTAACACAATGACATTCAATTCGTTGGTATCCAATCGCGGCAACTGTTCGATAAGTTTTTCGCAAAAAGCCGATTCGTTTACTTTGTGATAGGAGAATGAATAATTTTTGCGGAAACGTTGTAATTGAGTTTGAATTAATTCCTTTTCGTTCATATTTTTTCCATCTTCTTCATCTTCTTCAACCCATAAATCAGGGAACATTTGCTGAATTTGCAAAGGCATTAAACCCGAGAAAATTGCATTTCGGGCATATTGAGTTGCAGTAGGTAAAATGCTGCAATACAAACCTTCATCGGTAAAAGTGAAGAACTCGCTCATCAATTCACGTATGATTTTCCACTGGTCGTATCTGAAATTATCGACAAGTATAAAAAATACTTTTTCACCTTTATCCAACAGCGGAAATACTTTGGTTTTAAATAAATCCGGGCTCATCAACGGACGTTTTTCGGGTTGCTCAAACCACGACTGATAATTACGTTTTACAAATTTACAGAAGGTATTATTAGCTTCTGTTTTTTGCATGCGCAGCATTTCGTCCATGCCATTGTCGGTTTCTTCGAGTTCCAGTTCCCAATAAACCAGCTTTTTATACACTTCTACCCAATCGTCGTACGTCAGCGAATCGTTAATCTGCATCCCGATTCGTCCAAATTCGGATCGATAGGTTGAACTGGCATGTTCGGATACAATTTCTTTTTTATGAATATTTTTCTTCAAAGTCAATAATATCTGACTCGGATTAACCGGTTTGGTGAGGTAATCGGCTATTTTATTCCCAATAGCCATATTCATAATATTTTCCTCTTCGCTCTTGGTAATCATCACCATGGGCACATCGGCATCAATGTCTTTTATCAATGCAAGTGTTTCCAGCCCACTTAAGCCGGGCATATTTTCATCTAAAAAAATGATATCAAAATTCTCTTTCTGACATAGTTCTACAGCGTCTTTGCCGTTGGTCGCCGTTACTACTTCGTACCCTTTTTCTTCCAGAAAAAGCACATAAGCACGTAGTAAATCTATTTCGTCATCAGCCCAAAGAATGCGTTCTTTTTTCATACGTTTTATTTCCCTTTGAAAGGGAAGTTTTTTTATTAAAATTATTCATATCAATATTTGCATACATATAATCGAAATTCAATTGTTTATATTGCAATAAATATTTTATTCAACTTGTATTTTTTTTGTCATGGGTAATTCTCCCAACCAAATTCGCCCAAAAGTTTGTTGCAAATCCTTTTTCTCAATTTGTGAACTCATTCCGGGATAAATAAAGAATGCATTATACTTTCCGGAAGTCAGTGAATCAAAATTATCATAATTGATGATGATTGTTTTGCTCTCTTTGCTTTTAATTATTGATAACCAACTTAATTTCCATGAGTTCCATGGTTCGGGTAGCTTTGCTGTTACTTTGTGAGTAATGATTTTATTTTCTCCATTACTCAATAATAATCCATTTGTAAAATAATGAAACAGTTCTAACCCCATTTTGTTGGGGTCTAAATAATACAGACTTTCCGAATCCTTATTCGTTAATTGTAATTTGAGTCGTATTGTATTGTTAGATATCTTTTGCACATCCGCAATTTCACAAGTAAGCCCTTCTCTGAACTGATTATGTTTTTTTAAAGATTCAATAATCCTTTGATCCCTTCTTGGATCTATCATTTCTGTGCCTGAATAATCGATCTGATTGTGAAAATTTATTGGGATGATGAAGTCTCCGTAAAATGTTAGCATAGAAGGTATTGTAGCTCCAATTGGCAATGATGATAAATATGCCGGAAACATCTTTCCAGAATAAATTTCAGTGTTTTCGGCCAGTACAGTGAACAATCCTGTACCGGAATATGAATAAGATCGCCCCTTTTTTAAATAAATAAGATGTGATGAAAAATCATAAAACTCTATCTGACTGTAATCATAAACGATGGAGTCGTTGATTTTTAAGCAAAATCCTTCTTTTGGATTATATTTCAAATCGGGATCATTATTTCTACAGCATATCGAAATTAATGTTAAAGTAAAAATAATCAGATATTTAGTCGTCTTCATATTAATAAAGCTAAATTATTGGTTTTAAACAATTTGATATTGATGAAAATAATCTTTAGAAATTTACTTAATCTATTTCACATCCGTTTTTACTTCAAATAATACATTTGCATAAATTCGATGTAGGTTTTAATCGCATTCTGCTCCATCATAATATTCAGGTTTTTTTGCGAACCAACCAAATTTCGATAGCTTGCACCATTCATATTTTCGAACAATGTTTTGTCTTTTACCATTCGAATAAGATACGACTTGGCAATGTTGGCATCAGTAAACGAGCCAATGATGATGATTTGCATTTTTCCAATGGTTTCGAGCGTCACTTTAAGATTCATAATGCCATAATTATTAGCATTGTAGCTATCAAATGCCGTTTTTGTTTTTTCGAAATTTATATTCCCCGATAGTATTGGTATGGCCACAAAATGGGGCTCTGTTGGTCGGAAAGTAAATAAATTTTTAAATATCGGTGCATCTTTAACGGCTTTTATCGATCCCTGCTGATTTGTAGCGTTCTGACCGGTTTTTGTATCATTGTTCACCGGAATTGGAATCGAAGATTTCTCAGGAACTGCGTTTTGTAATTTATCAGCGTAGGCTTTATCAAGTTTTTCTACCGGAGTTGAAATAGGAGTTGAAGTTGCTGTAACAGAGTTTATTGCCACCGAAGTTGTTGGTTTAGGAGTTACGGCAACTGAAGTTGTTGCCACCGAAGTTGTTGGTTTCGGAGTTACAGCAACTGTTGTTGTTGGAACCGAAGTTGTTTGTTTCGGAGTTACAGCAACTGAAGTTGTTGGAACCGTAGTTGTTGGTTTCGGAGTTACTGTAACTGAAGTTGTTGGAACAGCAGTCGCGGGTTTTGCAGTAGCAGTTACCTCCGTTGTTTCTTCCGCAATTATTGGTTTGGAACTTGCTGCAATTGAACGCGTTGTGCTTTCGGGCTTGGTGGCTACAACGGCAGTTTTAACAGGTTCCTGCTTGGGACTCGTTTTGGTTACAACGTTCTGAGCCAGATTAACTTCGGGTTGTATTACAAGATTATCCGACTGAAAACTCAGATATTCGTCGAGCGAAAACATAGTTTTAAGCAATCCGAAATTAGCTTCTGATATGATAATATTTTGAATATCTGATCTGTTTATCATATTGCTTAACGCTGAATCGTTCGAAAGGGAATTGATATACCACTCGGTTTCGTCGTACGATTCAAAATTGGTTACCGATAAAACTTTTCGTACGCTATCGAGTTTATTTACCGACAAATCGAAATCCTTAACCATGAACCGTGAAAAGTTAAACGAAGCCACATTATAAAGTAGTTTGTTGATAAATAAATCATCCTGCGAAGTTATAAGCAACAAACGGTGTTTCGATTTCTTTTCGGCAGTAAAAGTCTTGTTCTCAATTTCGGTATCCTCCGTTTTATTAACTTCTTCGCGCAATGCCAATAATGTGCCCTGCGAAGTTCCGGTTTGAGCTTCTTTGCCCTGTTTCATTAGCGCAAGCATATCTTTCGACATGGCACTCACATCACTTTCGGGGTAATTTTCAACAAGTTTACTTAGCACGCTTTCAAATACATCTGATTTTTCGGTTTTTCCGATGCTTAAAGCATTTAAAAATAAGAATTTAGGGGCCAAATTTGATTGTGGATATTTTTTTACAAAATCGGCTGTATTCTTTTTAACCGCATTAAAATCGCTTGCGTTAAATGCCTTATATGTAAGGTTATAAATCGAATCCTGAACCTGCAACATTTCTGTTTGAAGTCCTATATAATCGGGATTTGTGAGCAAAATTGCCTGTTTCGATTCGGGATAATTGCTCAATAATTTTGAACGGTACTCTTCGGCAACAGTTTTATTCCTGTTTTTTGTCTGCATTAAATAAACCTGATAAAGAGTTTCCGGAATTCTTTCGTCGGTTGGAAAACGGCGCTGGAATTCTTCGAAAGTCTGAATCGATACAGACAAATCTTCCACTTTTTCTTTGTAAATAAATCCCATGTTGTACATTGCTGTAGCAATTTCAGCATTCGAATTTTTTATTTGTGCCGGCGTTACCGGAATTTGCTGAAGATAAAAGTCGGGATTTTTATTGTCCGATTCTGCCAATTTTGTTTTTGTCGTTGTCGTATCAGTTGATGTCAAAGTCGAAGTAGAATCGGGAACGACGGTCTCTTTTTCATCGGCAAACAAAACGGCCGATTTATTCATACGTCTCCAGTTATCCTCGAGTTTTCGTTTGCCCCATTTTTTCAGAAAATCCTGTTGCCCGGTTTTCATTGTGTTTGCATTGTAAAAATACCATTCACCCACATTATTATTGCCAATCCGGAGGTTGTTGTTTGCAGGAGGTGTAAAACCATTTTCAATATCTTCAAAATTTCCCTGATTTCCCTGATTTTCCTGTTCATCCTTTTTTTCGGCAGCGGCTTTTTCATCAGCAATCACTTTTTCAATAATTTTATTCACTATTTCAAGTCGCTTGCTTTCGGGCAATGCCGCCAAACGCTGCAAGCTGTCCTGTAAAGTTACAATTTCGTATTGAACCACCAACTCGCCAAGTGACAGTGCTTTCGACGAAATGCGGTTAAATTCGGGATGTTCGTTGGTAATAATTTTTGAAGCGTCGTCGTAGCGGGGTTGTGCTTTTACATAGTCTTTTTTATTGTAATACAAATCGCCCAACGTAATCAGAGTCAATGCTTTGTCAACTCCGTTGCGCGTGCTTTTATCGGCTGAAATTATGAAATTTTCGATGGCTTTCAATGTATCCGATTTTTGCAAATACGTTTTACCCATAACGTAATAAAGCTGATCGAGGTAGTCTTTATTGTTTGGGTTTTTAATCATTTTCTTAATATCTTTTCTGATATTATTCACATTGCCACTGTTAAGTTCAATGCTATTGATCCGGGCATTAAAATCCATATCGTAAGGTGGACTTAATTTTAATACCTTTTGATACATCCCGAATGCCGCCTGATTGTTTCCGGTTTTCTGATAAAGTTGCGCCAGTAAATAACTGAATCTTTGTTTGAGATATTTGTCTTTTTCTTTCGACAGTGTAATTTCAAGAAATGGAATTGCTTCTTTGTAAAGATCTTTTTTTATCATCAATTCGGCATTTACCGATGTGTAAATATCTGTATTGTACGTGCTAATGTCATTAGGCGTTAATTTTGAGAGTACCTGTTCAGCTTCGTAAATCCAACCCATTTCTAAATAAGCGCGTGCTGTCCAAAGTTTGCATTTGGTCACCATATCTTTGTCGGTCGAATAAAAACGGGCAATGTAAGCAAACGTTCCAACTGAGCCTAAAAAATCACCTTTATGAAATTCAGCCTTCGCCAACAGCAACCAGGCGTCCTTCAAAGCCGGATTAAATTCTTTTTGGTTATAAAATAGTTTATATTCCGGTTTATTTGCTTTTTTCGTATTTAGTTCAGGTTTTTGTTTAATTGAATGTAATTTTATGGCTTTCCTGCATTTTTCTATTGTTTTATCCATGCTCGAAGCGGCCGTTTTTGCATTTGCCGGTTTACTGATCGGATACATTGGAATTACATCTGAAAAATCTTCAACATTCGCTTTGATAATGTTTTTCATGCCTTCTTCATAACTTGTCATACCATTAAAATACACATTGAAACGTGTATTTATAGCTTTGTAAGTTCTTGTTGTCCAGGTATTTTTTTTAGTGGAACAATTGCTCAGCATCGTTGCCAGCAACAGAAGAGTTACGATATGTAAAATTACTTTTTTCAAAAGGAAATGATTTTTTATTTGAATGCTCAATTTTAAAGATGTGCAATTTATAAAAATTTGCAATATCACCCTCAAATAGAAACTTAATAAAATACTTTCTATTGTATTTTAACTTACAAAAATACTTAATTTTGACCATAAAAAAGTAACTTTGCACCGAAATTTATGTTGAATTAAGAATAAAAATAAAGGACATTATGCTTGTACTAATCATCGTTTTGTTAGTTTTCGGGTTAATATTGATGATACTGACTTTTTTAAATCGCCGGAATAAAACTACTGAGACTGAAATAATTGTAAATATAGATGAAGAATGTTGTGGTGCTCACGAAGTTTGCGACAAAGATTCGTTGTTAAATGCGGGTGACCAGCCGGAGTATTTTGACGATGAAGAACTGGATAAACTTGCCGGTGTTGAGCCGGAAAAAATGACAAATGAGCAAATTGATCAATTGTCGGAAGTGTTTTTCACCTTAAAAGAAACCGAAGTGGCTGCCTGGTTGCGAAGTTTGCAATTGCGGAGAATTCAATTGCCGACAGAATTGCGTGAGCAAGCTTTGTTGATAGTAAGCGAGCGAAGATAGATTTCATTAAACAGTTCTGTTTTACTTATTCCTGTTCAGAAATGATTTTCGGAGCATAATTATACTTCCCAGCGTTACAATTAAACTCAGGATGCCTAACCAAATGGTATTACCAGTGCCAATTGTATCTATATCAATTACTTTGTAGCCATTGAATTTGAGGTAATAAAATAGTACGGCCAACGCATTGTTAATAAAATGAGCAATAATTGGCAACCATAAATTACCACTCCAAAAAAGCAAGTAGCCAAAGTAAGCGCCTAATAACATGCGTGGTACGAATCCATAAAACTGGAAATGTATAATGCTGAATATTACCGCAGTAATCCAGATGGCCGGAATTGCTTTTTTCCATTCGGTGAAAATTTTCTGAACAGTTCCTCTGAAAAATAATTCTTCGCCCAAAGCAGGTATAATAGCCATTAGAAAAATGTTGAATGCCAAAGCTCCTATTCCTTTAACCTGAACAAATTTTTGAGTAGTAATGGCTGTTTCAGCTTCAGTACTTTTCATCCATTCTTCGAACGAATGTAAAAAATCTGGAAGTACAAGTTGCTGATTAACAGCAGAAAGAAGGTTGATGGCCGGAATTGCCAATATCATGATAAGTATAACCATGAAAACGTCCCACAGATGTACTGAAGTATTAAGTTTCAGGTACGAAAAAGGTTTTTCGCTCCATAAATAAGCTAGTACAAAAGGCGGAATAATAAACATGCCCAGCGACTGAAAAAGTTGGAGTAATTTCAGTGTTTGTGTATTTGTGGTATCCTTGTCGGTAAATAATTGCCAGGCGGCTAACGCAAATAATGTAAAGAAAATTATTGCAAAAAACAGATGCAATATTTTAGTTAATAATCCGGCTTCTTTGAAAATTCCTTTTTGTAACATCATTTTATTTGAAATAAAAAACTTCTGTCGCCTTTCGATGACAGAAGTTTTATTTTTTTACTAAAAAAATTAAGCTTTTGGTCTGGCTTCTTTCACAACCATTGTGCGACCATCGAATTCTGCACCGTTCAATTCTTCGATTGCTTTTGTTGCTGCAGCGTCGTCGCTCATTTCAACAAATGCAAATCCTTTTGATTTTCCGGTTTCTCGGTCTTTAATGATTTTGCAAGAGTCCACTTTACCATACTCTTCCAAGACCCCCTGAAGGTCATTTTCCCGAACTTTGTAACTTAAGTTACCTACGTAAATGTTCATAAAAAAATAAAATAAAATAAATAATTTGAGTGATTCAAGAACAGCATAAGCAAACGGGGTTAATGATTCATCTGCCTTGAAGCAATCGAATAGG
>JAKLIM010000520.1 GCA_022709605.1 Bacteroidota bacterium
TGACCGCAAACTGTAAACCCTTTTAATTCTCCTTTTGAACTTAGTCCACTATATACGAAATCGAAGGTCAGAATTATCTGATTCTCTTTAATTTTCATTGATTTGAATACCGGTCCGGAATAGGGTATTTTCATTTTATAAACCGTGTTTAATGCTGTTGCGGCTAATCGTTCACCCACCGGTTTTTTATTTGTCGGGTGAATGTCATTTTTATTGCCCACGTCCATCGAAACAGCCATACCTGTATTTTTTACCTTTTGCCATGTCAATAATTGCGCTTCGCGAAGTTCGGCCCAGACAGGTTTTTCGCCATACGAAGGATGATCGTAATTTGCTAACTGAACAAATAGAAACGGCATTTTCGGATTTTTGAAATCGCTTCTCCATTCGTCAATCAAAGCCGGAAAAAGCGTGCGATATTGCTCAGCACGAGTTGCATTGGCTTCGCCCTGATACCAGATGACGCCTTTTGATGTATATGGAATAATTCGTTTCAACATGGTATTATACAACCCAAAAGGTCGTTTGTAATGCTTATCGCCCATCGGTTCTACAGGGCGAATCGCTTTGTAACCCAATCGAACTGAATCAAAATAAACTTTCAACTCTTTTTCGTAAGCAGAAAACAATTGTTCGTATTTTTCTTTTCCCAGATTGCTCAAGTAATTTTCGTACGATGTTACAATTGGTGCATGATAGGTGTTTTTGAGCAGAGTTTCGCGACTCATCCAAACTTCGGCAGCCGTTCCACCTTTGTTGCAGCAAATAATTCCGACAGGCACATTCAGTTTCTCCTGCAATTGCTTGGCAAAAAAGTAAGCAACACCCGACATTGGACCCACGTTTTCGGTAGTTGCAGTGCGCCAGTTCATATCACCCCGCACTTTTTCGCCTTCGTAGTTTACTATGGGAACAAGAACAAACCGTATGTTTTTGTTTTTCGCATTCTCAATTTCAGCTTTCGCACCATCCGATTTTTCCAATGTAAATCCCATGTTCGATTGTCCGCCGGCTACCCAAACTTCACCCACGTATACTTCATTGAGTTGAATAGAATCGGTTGAACAATAGGTTGTCATGCTGTAAGGTCCTCCGGCCTTTAAATTATTTAGTTTTACAGTCCAGTTTCCTTTAGAGTCGGTTTTGGATTTGTAACTTTTACCCTGAATTTTTACCAAAACATCTTCTATGGGAGCTGCAAAACCCCATATCAATACTTTTGAATTTTGTTGAAGCACAACACCTTCGTTGAATAATTCACCTAATTTGAGCTTTTGAGCAAAGGTGTTTGAAATTAAAAACAAAAAACTAAAAAAGCATATAAAAATTCTCAGTTTCATTTCTAAATAATTATTTGATTAAAATTTTATTGATAGATTTACCAATGTTATTCTCAATTTTTAAAATATAAAGCCCTTTTTCTGAAATTTCAAACGATTTGGAAGTTGTTGACAATATCTCTTTTCCTAAAACATTATAAACGATTGTTTTGGTTTCATTTTCCGAGTTTATCGAAATATTTTGTCCTGCTATTTTTATATCAATATTTTTCGGTTTGTTTTGTGAATGAATGCCTGTTCCTAAATAGGCCAATGTTTCGTCTAGAAATGCCAAAACTTCATTTTCAAATTGAGTATTGTAAGCATCTGAAAAACCGCCATGACCACCACCGGGAACAGTTGTAAATTTACTTTTTACACCTGCATTCTGCAATGCAGCATAAAGTGCAACTGATTGATTGTAAGGAATTGTCGGATCAGCATCACCATGAATAATATAAGTAGCCGGAGTGTTTGGATTTACTAAATGCATCGGTGACATGGTTTTCATAAAAACGGTGTCAGTTGCATGAGTACCAAGCCAGAGAAGCATTCCTGAATAATTTGGCGCAAAGGTAAGCAAATCAGCAGCTCCGTATTTATCAATTACGGCCATTACTTTTATTGGTCCACTATATTGTTGACAATCATTGTCATAAATGCGATCGTTTTGTAAATAACCTGCAGTCAAAGCCAAATGTCCACCTGCCGAACC
>JAKLIM010000521.1 GCA_022709605.1 Bacteroidota bacterium
CAGTTTACATGCATATATTTCGCCACCGCCGGCAGTGATCATTTCCAGAAATTCGGGGATGGTAGGAATATCAAGTTTTTCCATCTGGCTTTTCATCATGGCTGAAACACCGGCCTCAACTCCGGGCAGCATGCCAAGTAAGGTGGGGAATGGAAGTCCGCCCGGCATTCGCATTGCGGGGTTCCCGACGGTTGAAGTATGGATTTTTTTAATTTGTTTTTTGGTAATGGCATCTAATCCGAAAAAGGTAAAAAAAACTTTGGTTTCAATACCTTCCATAACGGCTCCGTTGGCCATGACCAGGGTTGCGTATACATCTTCAATTGTGCCTTTGGCGCAAATGATGCATACTTTTTTTAATGGGAATTCTTCTTTTTGCATAGTTTTTTGTTTAATGATTAAACACAGGAGGTAGGTTTTGAAATGCCGGCTATTTTAGATGCCAGTTTCAAGGGTGCACCCGGAAATAGTTCGTAAAATCCTTTAATATCAACAATTCCTGATTTTCCGATTGCCCTGATAGTGAGGGTTTCGCCTTTCAAAGCTTTGTCGCGGATGTAATTCAGAACATCCATATGTTTTTGACTCAGGCTGATGCCTTCTTCTTTTGCGATTTCAGCTGCCATTTCGGGAGTCCATTTGCCAGCATCGGTTAAATAACCTTCGTCGGTAACTTCGACGGTGATTCCTGCTAAAACTTTTGTTGCCATAATAATTGTTTTTTATTGTTTAACATTTTATTTTGATAATTCTTTTACTATTCTGAGTCCGTACGATAACCCTCGACGTACTTCGGGGCTGCGCATCTCTTTCATGATTTTGAACAGCGATTTGTTGTCGAGTTTTTCGTCGGGTTTGGTATTGTTCAAAACCGATGTAATATTTGCTACCGTTTGTAAAAACTGCGGATTGCTGATGTTTTGCAAAATGGTTTTGAGCGAATCGAATACGCCTGCTTTTTCCAAACGATCCATTTCGTATGTGAGGTCAATGATGATTTCTTTTACAATAGGTGAAGCGTCTTTTGCAAAATCAGTAACGCTCTGAAGCATTGTCAGTAAGGTATTGAATGTTTCAATGTTTTTCAAAAAGCTGAATATCATCATTTTTACCTGATCCATATCCAGTTCTACACCACGATTGTCAAATTCTTTAACGGCTGTTTTAAAGGCATCGTTTCCAACACGATACAAATCGTCGGCAAGGTCGTCCCATACCTGACGCTTTTGGCGTTGTTCGGTGATGTATTCGAGCAGTAAATCAACTTTTTGATTAAGCTCGCTTATTTGCTGTTGCATTAATTCGGTTGTCATAGCTTAACATTTTTTACATTTACCGGCCATGGTCATTAGAGGTTCAATGGGCATTTCCTTGCCTCTTAGCAGGATGTGCCAGTATATCCAGCGAAACATGATTTTGCCGTAGTGATTGGTTTTGGTGTTTTTGAGCAATCCGAAAGGTCCAACACCGGGTAATGGGAATGTTCCGGGAAGCGGCTCTGTTTCGTAATTGAAGTCAATAAGCGAACCTTTGCCAAAGCCTGTTTCAATATAGCAATTGGCATGTCCGTCGAACTTAGCATGCAAGGGGCGTCCTTCAATAAAGCTCATCAGATTTTCAAATAAAATTTCTGCTGAGAAATGCGCAACAGAACCTGCTTTTGATGTCGGGATATTGGATGCATCACCCAGAACAAATATATTTTCGTGTTTTTCGCTTTGTAATGTGAATTTGTTGGTTGGTACATAGTTTAAGTCGTCGCCCAATCCGCTGCGGGCAATTACTTCGTCGCCCATGTTTACCGGAACAATGGTAAGCAGGTCGAAGGGTAATTCACGTCCGTCGTAAGATACAATGCACTGTTTTTCATTATCCACCTTTTCGAGATAAAAATCGGGTATAACTTCGATATTCTTTTCGGTTAAGAGTTCGCTAAGCATTTTGGTGGCTCTGGGCTTTGTAAATGCGCCGGAAAGCGGGGTTACATATTTAATCTGAACCTTATTGCGAATGCCGATTTTGGTAAAATATT
>JAKLIM010000522.1 GCA_022709605.1 Bacteroidota bacterium
TGATGCTGCTCGAAATTCAGGAGAGCAAAACAACTTCGATACCCGTTCAAATATTTGCAACAGACCTGAGCGAACAGGCTATCAGCAAGGCACGTATCGGCATATACACCAGCCAGGAATTGGAAACTGTTTCGCCACGACGCATCCAGCGGTTCTTTGTAAAGGCAGATGGTGGTTACCGCGTAAGCAAAGCCGTGCGCGAAATGTGCATATTTGCACCGCATAATATTTTAACCGATCCTCCATTTTCGCGCCTCGATTTTATCAGTTGCTGCAATCTATTTATTTATTTTGATAATCCGGCACAAAAAAAAGCCGTCAATACTTTTCATTATGCTTTGAATGATGATGGTTTTTTGATGCTTGGCAAATCAGAAAATATCAGTCATTCAACCCATCTATTTACGTGCTTTAATAAAAAGTATAAAATATTTTCGCGCAAAATTAATTCGGGCTCACGCACACTGGCTGCAATATTACCACGTTATACGCAACAACCATCTTCGGAAAATATTATCCCCGTGACTAATAAAAGCAAAACAAATCATACCATTTCTGTTCATCAGAACGGACTCGACAATGCCATTGATGCAGTGCTTTTTTCTGAATTTATGCCGGCAAGTGTGGTAATTAATTACCAATTGGAAATAGTGCAGTTTCGCGGCACAACGGATGTTTTTCTTACTCATCCAAAAGGCAAAGCCACATTTAATATTTTAAAAATGGCACGACCCGAAATTGCATTTGAATTGCGCAATGCCATTTCGAAAGTTATAAAAACAAAACAACGTTTTCGTAAAAGTGGAATTGAAATGAATCCCGCCAAAATTGGGGCGCCCGTAAAAATAATAAGTCTGGAAATTGTTCCGCTTGATATTGAAACGAATGAACCCCTGCTTTTAATCGTTTTCACCGAACAGGAACAAACCGAATATTTTTGGACCCAGGCCGAAGGCGGAAAAAATACTACGATTGCTATGACGGCTGCCAAAGACCGCAGAATAAAAAAATTAGAGCAGGAATTAGCTGCAGCCCATGCCGATGCACTGGCATTTGCACAGGAGCAGGAAGCATTTACCGAAGAATTGCAGAGTGCCAACGAGGAAATAGTTTCGAGCAACGAAGAATTGCAAACAGTGAATGAAGAGCTTGAAACGTCGAAAGAAGAAATAGAATCGGCCAACGAAGAACTCACCACTACCAATCAGGAACTGCAAACCCGCAACGACCTACTCAACGAAGCGTACGATTATGCCGAAGCTTTATTTGCCACCATACACGAACCGATGATCGTGTTGGATAAAAACCTTCGTATAAAATCGGCCAATAAAACATTCTACAAATTATATAATATGCAGGTTGAAGAAACCGAGGGAATGCTGTTGTACGATTTAGGAAACAAACAATGGAATATACCGCGCCTGAGGGAGTTACTCGAAGAAATACTTCCAAAAAACACTCACTTCCACGATTTTGAAATTACGCACACTTTCCCGGGCATTGGCGAAAAAACCATGTTGCTCAATGCAAGACGCATTCTTCAGAAAAGAAATCATGAAGAATTAATTCTGCTCGCCATAGCAGATGAAACTGAGCAGGTGCTGGCCATGCATAAAATGAAAAAAAATGAAATAAAATTGATGGAAGCAATGGCATCAGCTGAAAATGCTGTGAAGTTCAAGCAACAGTTTTTATCGAACATGAGCCACGAAATACGTACCCCTTTAAATTCCATTTTAGGATTTACAAATGTATTACTGAAAACAAAATTATTGGCAGAACAAAAAGAATTTTTACAAGCAATAAAAACAAGTGGAATATCATTAAACCTGCTCATAAACGACATACTTGATTTGGCAAAAGTAGAAGCCGGTAAAATGACTTTTGAAAAAAAACCTTTTGATTTGCGCAGTTCAATCACATCAATACTTTATACATTCGATCTGAAAATTAAGGAAAAGAATTTAAAGTTGATAAAAGAATACGACAGCCAATTACCATCCATGCTTACGGGCGATTCGGTACG
>JAKLIM010000523.1 GCA_022709605.1 Bacteroidota bacterium
AATAATTGTGTTCATTTAGATGTTGAAAAGTTAGATTTTCCTTTAACCCTTCGCCGTTGGAATGAAGGCGACAATTTTATTCCCTTTGGGATGGAACAACGAAAAAAAGTAAGCGATTTTTTTATCGATCTTAAACTCAGTTTGATTGAAAAAGAACGTTCCTGGCTGCTTTTATCGAATACCGAAATAGTTTGGATTATCGGTAAACGAATTGATAACAGATTTCGTGTATCTGATAAATCAAAGAAAATCCTTCAGATTGAATTGTTATAATTATGATTCTTTTGTCCAAACATCATTTACTACCAATTATCTGGTTGATATTATTTTTAAAAGAAAAATAAATACTACTTTTGCAATTCTTTTAAAAAACCGAATTTAATCACACGTAATGAAAAAACACCTTTCGTTAAAATTTAGTACTATCCTACTCTTTTTTATTATTAACTCAAATCTCATTTTTTCACAAACAATAAATCATTGGGAAACTGCCATTTTTAATTCGGATACCTGGAAATACCTTGTACCGGTGGCTGAACCAGCTTCAACCTGGCGATCACTTACATTTGATGATACTTCATGGTTGTCTGGTTCAGGTGGTTTTGGATATAATAATAATGATGATGGAACTGTTATTTGGACGCAAGGAACAAAACCGACTTCAGTTTTTATGCGGATTAAGTTTAATGTTGCCGATACAAGTAAAATTTCATCCGGCGTTTTTCATATCGATTATGATGATGCTTTTGTGGCTTATTTGAATGGTATTGAAATTGCCCGTGTAGGACTCACAGGAACATATCCAACTTATAATCAATTAGGTACAAATCACGATGCTGTTATGTTTAATGGTGGATTGCCTGATGCATTTATTCTTAGTAAAAAAACATTGGTATCTTGTTTAAATAAAGGAGCTAATGTTTTAACAATTCAGGTTCATAACAGTTCTGTTAACTCTTCCGATATGTCATCGAATGCATTTCTTTCATTTGCGATTAAAGATGCAACAAAATTTTTCAGAACTACGCCTGCTTGGTTTGTATCTCCCATTCCAACATCTTCATTATTAACCTATTTACCTATAATTTCAATTTCAACCAACGGCCAAACAATAAATAATGAACCCAAAATTTTAGCCGATATGAAAATTATTCATCATGGTGGTTCCATTTTGAATGATATTAATGATGAGCCCAATGTTTATAATGGAAAAATTGGAATCGAAATTAGAGGAGCTTCTTCCTCAGGTTATCCACAAACTCCTTACGGACTTGAAACTCGCGACGTTATTGGGAATAATCTGGATACAGCATTGCTCGGAATGCCTAGCGAGAACGACTGGGTATTACTTTCGAACTGGAACGAAAAATCTTTTGCCAGAAACCTGTTATCATTCGATATTTTTACTAAAATGGGACATTATACGCCACGAATGCGACTTTGCGAAGTTCTTATTAACAATGACTACAAAGGTATTTATCTATTTGGTGAAAAAATAAAAATTGGTAAAGGCAGGGTAAGTATTGCAAAATTAACCACAAAAGATTTGAAGAATGATTCTGTAACAGGAGGATACATTTTCAAAACTGATTATGATGATGGCGTTGGTACTTTTTGGACCAGCAATTATTCGCCCATTAACAGGCCGGGTGCAAAGCCCAGATTTGTATATCACGATCCGAAAGCCGAAGAACTGGCCGTTGAACAAAAAACGTACATTGCAGGTTATGTAAATGCTCTTGAATCAGCACTTTATAATTCAAATTTTAAAGATCCTGTATCAGGTTATCGTGCGTACTTAGATGTAAACACTTTTATTGATTACTTTATTTTGGAAGAAGTTGCGCGAAATGTGGATGGATATAAAAAAAGTCGGTTTTTTCATAAAAACAAAGACAGTAAAAATAAATTAATTGACGCCGGTCCCGTTTGGGATTTCGATTGGGCATGGAAAAACCTGGATGATTGCATTTTATATAAAAACACTACCGGCGAAGGTTGGGCTTGGAATATTAATTATTGCAAT
>JAKLIM010000524.1 GCA_022709605.1 Bacteroidota bacterium
AGCCGGTGTAAATGGAGTTGACTTGTTTATTGCTGTTACACCACTCGAAAGTGTGAATATGACAGCTTGTATGCTCGCCAATAATTTAGGTGCAAAGAAAACATTGGCCCGTATCAATAATTACGAATATCTGCTACCAAAAAACAAAGAATTTTTCGAAAAATTAGGCGTTAATTACCTGATTTATCCCGAGGTTTTGGCTGCTAAAGAAATTGTAGAGTCACTAAGAACCAACTGGTTACGTCAGAATTTAAGTTTTTGCAACAATGCATTGATACTTTTAGGCATTAAAGTCAGAACGAATGCACAAATTTTAAATACCAAGTTCAATACCGGATTTTTCGACAATGAAAATTTCCGTGTTGTTTCGATAAAACGTGGTGCAAAAACAATTATCCCTGTTGGATCTGATCAAATTTTGGCCAATGATATTGTCTATTTCATGACTACTCCCAATAATCTTGAATCGGTTCGGAAAAAAGCCGGGAAAGAAGATCTGCAAATAAAGAATATTATGATTTTAGGAGGAAGTAAAATTGCGCAGAAAACATTGCAGTCGCTTCCAAATAATTACAATGTGAAATTAATTGAAAGTGACAAACAAAAAAGTTACAGTTTGGCCGAAAAATTCAATAATACGCTCATTATCAATTGCGATGGTAGGAATATTGAAGTGCTGAAAGAGGAAGGAATTGAAGACGTTGATGCTTTTGTGGCCGTAACTCCAAATTCAGAAACGAATATTCTTGCTTGCCTTGCAGCCAAGCGTTTGGGAGTACGGAAAACGATTGCTGAAGTTGAAAACATCGATTATATTATGCTGGCCGAAAGTATGGACATTGGAACTGTAATCAATAAAAAAATGATTGCCGCCAGTTATATTTATCAGTTAACCCTTGATGCTGATGTGCTGAATGTAACTACTTTAACATCGGCTGATGCTGAGGTAGTTGAATTTGTGGCAAAAGCAGGCTCAAAAATTACCCGTTCGAAAATTAAAGACCTTCGTTTGCCCGATCAGGTAAATATTGGAGGTTTTGTACGCGATGGTAAGGGTAGTATCGTAAACGGAAATACAGTCATCATGCCAAACGATCATGTTATTGTATTCTGCATTTCGTCGGCCATTCGAAAAATTGAAAATTATTTCAACTAATGAATTCCAACTTTAACCTAAAACTAATTCTAAAAATTCAGGGGAGTTTAATGTTAGTAGAAAGTATATTTCTATTATCAGCGTTTGTTGTATCATTATTTTACAGCGAATCAGAGGGAATATATTTTCTGTATGCAGCCGGAATCGGGTTAATTTTGGGGTTGACAGGGATTCTTGCCGGGAGAAAAGCAAACCCTGTGATTGGAAAGCGTGAAGGTTCGGTCATCGTTACATTAACCTGGCTGTTGTTTTCATTGTTGGGCATGTTGCCTTTTTTATTCTCCGGAAGTATCACAAGCATTCCCGATGCATTCTTCGAAACCATGTCGGGTTTTACTACCACGGGCGCATCAATTCTGAACAATATTGAAGAATTACCATATTCCATTCTTTACTGGCGCAGCATGACCCATTGGATTGGTGGTTTGGGAATCATTGTGATTTCCATGGCGTTGCTACCCATTTTTGGATTCTCGGGTATGCAGATATTTTCAGCTGAAGCTACTGGACCAACCAAAGATAAAATTCACTCAAAAATTAGTGAAACAGCTAAACGACTGTTAGCCATTTACATAATACTTACCATCTCGGAAATTGCACTACTTCGTTTTGCGGGTATGACCTGGTTCGATGCTGTTTGTCATTCCTTTGGTACTATTGCTACTGGTGGATTTTCGACCAAACAAGCCAGTATTGGTCATTACAATTCACCTTTTATTGAGTATATCATCATTTTCTTCATGATTTTTTCGGGCGTCAATTTTGCTCTTTATTATTTTTTAGTCAAATTTAAAGTCTATAAAGTCTGGAAAAACGAAGAATTGCGAGTGTTTCTTGTTTTAGTTTTGTTATTCTCCTTATTTTT
>JAKLIM010000525.1 GCA_022709605.1 Bacteroidota bacterium
TGGAGTCTTACCGGAGCAGCAGCATCTGGTGCCTGGAAAAGCATGTCACCTTTTCCCAATAAACGTTCTGCGCCTGGCTGGTCCAGGATCACGCGGCTATCCACATTCGAAGCGACAGAGAAAGCTATTCGAGCCGGGAAGTTGGCTTTGATAACTCCGGTAATAATATTCACCGACGGACGTTGCGTGGCTATAATCATGTGAATACCCACAGCACGAGCCAGCTGGGCAATGCGGGCAATCGGCATTTCCACTTCTTTGCCGGCAGTCATAATCAGGTCGCCAAACTCGTCAACAATAACCACAATATAGGGTAAGAATCGATGCCCTTTTTCAGGATTCAAATGACGATTGAAGAACTTTTCGTTGTATTCTTTTATGTTACGGACATGTGCTTTTTTGAGTAAATCGTAGCGGTCATCCATTTCTTTGCAAAGCGAATTGAGCGTTTCAACTACTTTAGTTACATCAGTAATAATCGCGTCAGTTCCATCCGGAAGTTTAGCCAGAAAATGTTTTTCGATATCACCATAAATATTAAATTCCACTTTTTTAGGATCAACCAAAACAAATTTCATTTCAGAAGGATGCTTTTTGTAAAGCAATGAAGTGATGATTGCGTTCAATCCCACCGATTTTCCCTGACCGGTAGCTCCTGCAACTAATAAGTGTGGCATTTTAGCTAAATCGACCATGAAAATTTCATTCGTAATGGTACGTCCGAATGCAATGGGCAATTCGAAGGTTGAATCCTGAAATTTTTTCGAAGCAATAACCGAATGCATCGAAACTATCTGAGGGTCAGCATTTGGAACTTCAATACCAATCGTTCCTTTTCCCGGAATTGGAGCAATGATACGAATGCCGGTTGCCGCCAGACTTAACATAATATCGTATTCGAGGTTGCGGATTTTTGAAATACGCACACCTTCTTTCGGAACAATTTCGTACAAGGTAATCGTAGGTCCAACGGTGGCTTTAATCGATTTTATTTCGATACCGTAATTTTGTAAAGTCTGAATAATACGCTCTTTATTAGCATTTTGCTCTACCATATCGATTTGCGTATCGTTGTCGGTGCCGTACACTTTTAGTAAATCGAGGGTTGGAGGAACGTAATGCGTTAAATCAAGCTTCGGATCGTATTTGCCCAATTTGGAAATATTATAAAATGGATCATCGTTTTCTTCACTTTTTGTTTCTTCAGCCGGTTTGTCAACTGTTTTAGTTTCAGGAGTTACAATTGGATTCTGAATTTCAAATTCTACGTCATTGGCCGGTACATTTTCAGGGGTTATAATCATATCTTCCTCATCCACAGTGGGTCGTACAATCCAGTCTTCGGGTACGATTTCGGTGCCTACTGCAACTGTTGGTTCAGGAAGTTCGTCATCATCGTCTAATTCTTCTTCGTCTAATTCCCCGTCAATACCGGTACTAACAATTGTTCCTTCAGCTTTTAGCTTTGCTTTGCGCGAAAATCCATTTTTAATAAAATGAAGGGTTTGAATCGATACGATGACACCATAAATAATAAATATGCCAATTATACCTAAAATAGTGCCCGGATATCCTATGTATGAGAGAATTAAGTTGCTTACAGCTTCGCCATGTTGTCCGCCGATCGAAAAGAAAATCACATCGTTTAAAAACGGATTCAATGCAAAACTTAAGGTAACAGACAACCAGATAAGCCAAAACGCAGCATGAAAAAAAGATTTCCACAACGAAAAAATTCTTTTTTTCATCAAACGAAATGCAAGTATTGTTGAAAAAAACAAGATAGCAAATGATGAGATTCCGAACCATTTATGAATCATAATATGCATCACAAATGCTCCGGCCACTGATGCCCAGTTCTGAATTTCTCCGCGTTTTTGTTGTAGTTCATTCCACGATAAGTCCATGTGACTCTGATCGTTGTATCCTGTAAAGAAATAAGATACATAAGCGACAGTAAAATAAATAACTACCAGAAATAAAAGCAATCCAAGTATAAATGAGATTCTTTCGCCGGTGAG
>JAKLIM010000526.1 GCA_022709605.1 Bacteroidota bacterium
TTCTTTTCGGGAAAATACAGGATCCGCATCACGAAGAACTTACCGATGCAACCTGGTGGGAACGTGTTTCAGTTGTCACATTAATTGTTGCTATAATTGCTTTGGGTTCGCTTCCATTGTGGGTTTCGAACATAATACATGACAGTTTGATACCTGTTGTAAATAATTTGGCAAGATAAGTTTTGATAAAAAATTTGATAAGATTTACAACAAATTGTAAATCGTAAATGAATAAATTGTAAATTATCAATATGAATTACATAAGTTTCTTACAATTACACGACGAACTTTCGCTGTTGGCAGTGATAGTGATTCTTCTTGTTTATGATATTTTTGCAAGTGAAAAAGCACTGCGCTTTTTTCAACCTGTTGCTATCCTGTTATTTTCAGTTCATACTTTATTGAATTGCTTACCACGCGAGGCTTTCGAAGTGGCCGGAGGAATGTACAAATACGTACCAATGCTTATGTATGTGAAAACTATTCTGAATATAGGTACAATAATTATTTTCCTTCAGGCACATCATTGGTTGAATGGTGAAGATAGCATTGTTCGCCGTGGTGAGTTTTATTTTCTAACTCTTTCCACGCTGCTGGGTATGTATTTTATGATGTCGGCCGGACATTTCTTATTGTTCTTTATCGGTATAGAAACTGCGGCAATTCCTATGGCAACGCTTGTGGCATTCAATAAATACAATCATAAATCGGCTGAAGCAGGTGCAAAATATATTCTGAGCTCTGTTTTTGCTTCGGGAATTTCGTTGTTTGGTATGTCGATGATTTACGGCGTAACCGGAACTTTGTATTTCGATGATCTTGCCGTTTTACTTACCGGTGGACCTTTGCAATTAATGGCACTTGTGTTTTTTGCTGTTGGATTATTCTTTAAGATTTCTTTGGTTCCTTTTCACCTTTGGACTCCTGATGTTTATGAAGGTGCTCCAACAAGCATAACATCTTATCTTTCAGTTATTTCAAAAGGTTCCGCGGTATTTGTGCTATTTACAATACTTATTAAAGTTTTTGGCAATATGATTGATCAATGGCAGGCCATTCTTTACGGTATAATCGTTGTCAGCATTACTTTGGCGAATGTATTTGCGATTCGTCAGCAAAACCTCAAACGCTTTCTGGCATACTCATCAATATCACAAGCGGGTTATATTTTATTAGGTGTAATAAGTGGTACGGCCATTGGAATGAGTTCTTTGGTTTATTATATTCTGGTTTATATGTTTTCCAATTTAGCTGTTTTCGGCGTTGTAGCTGTCATCGAAAATCGCACCGGGAAAATCAATATGAAAGACTACAATGGTTTGTATCAAAACAATCCAAAATTAAGTGTAGTCATGATGTTAGCGTTGTTTTCATTAGCCGGAATTCCTCCTTTTGCCGGATTTTTCAGCAAGTTCTTTATTTTCTCGGCTGCAATTGAGCAGGGATTTTATGTGCTTGTTTTTATAGCCTTGTTAAATACTATTATTTCACTTTACTATTATTTATTGGTAGTGAAAGCCATGTTTATCAATAAATCAGACCAGCCGATTGAAACCATCACGAGTGATATTCCGGTAAAACTCAGTTTGGTTATTTGTACTTTTGCTATTGTGGTAGTAGGCTTATTCAGTGTTATTTACGAGAAAATTGCAATGTTGGGATTCGGCATCTAAATATTTGTGAGAAAAATAGAAATTAAGAAATTAAGAAAAATCTATCCAACAATGTTTTATGATTTTATCTATAACTTAGGTCAATCATTTATGTTTATTTATCGATATTTCTTCAATAAATCATGTTGAAAATTATTTTATTTTCAGCAACATTTTTCCAAACTGCAACTTTCATCTTTCGTTTCAAACTCAATTGTGGCATGTTGTATGCCTTTTTCTTCGAGCATTTCACGTATTTTTAATTTTAAGTCTGCTGTTTTATTGATATCAGATAATTGATTTAAAACGACATGAACTGTCAGCACATTGTAATTTCCATCCACCGACCAGATGTG
>JAKLIM010000527.1 GCA_022709605.1 Bacteroidota bacterium
TATTCAGTAGTCTGATTATAGTTACTGAGTTTTTCAAGCACTTTATGTTCCCACTTCCTGCTCTCCGTCAGCTGCCGGAGTGGGGGGCAGTTATATATACTTTTCAGCTTCGTCCAACACATCTAATTTCCCAACATCCATCATTCGATAATTATCAGGAATAAAACCGGTTATCTGTTGCGTTTTCGCATTTGAAAGATAAAAATCCATGACCGGAAATTTAGGTGGCAGTTCGTTCATTAATTCAAAAATTTCAGGTGAAAGTACCTGAATGCCCGAAAATGCAAGTTTTGTGTAAAGGTGTGGATTCTTAAAACCGGCAGGTTTCAGTTCGCCTGATTTTTCATTGATCCAGCCTTTAAGTTTTAAATCGTCGTCGAAAAGCAAATATCGGAAAGTATTCCGTTGGCTAACCACTAAGGTGGCTAATGAATGGGTTTGCAAATGTTTTTGATACAAAACCTCAACATCTATATTCGAAAGTATATCCACATTGTGTACCAAAAATGGTTTACCATCGTCGAAAAACCAGGCTGCTTTTCGAATTCCACCTCCGGTATCGAGCAACTGATCGAGTTCGTCCGAAATTTCGATTCGAATGCCGAAGTTGTTTTTCGATTTCAAAAAATCAATTATCAGTTCGGGGAAATGATGTACATTCACAATTATTTCGTCGAAACCGGAATGGATTAGTTTCAAAATAATATGTTCCAGCAATGGTTTTCCGGCAATTGGAACCAATGCTTTGGGTAAATGATCGGTAATTGGTTTAAGCCGGGTGCCAAGTCCGGCTGCAAAAATCATTGCTTTCATACTGAATTAATTTGCTTTGCTTGCAAAAATCTGTTCTTTATTTTGTTCTCTGTGAATAAGTTGCACTTCCACACCGAATTTCTCATTGATATGTTCTGCCATTTTCTGTGCAGAGTATACAGACCGATGTTGACCGCCGGTGCAACCAAAACTTATCATTAGGTTGGTAAAACCACGGTCTTTGTATCGTTTTACCGATGCATCAACCAATTGATAGGCACTGTCTAAGAACGTAAGTATTTCGCCGTTTTCTTCCAAAAACTGAATTACCGATTCGTCAAGACCGGTAGCATGAGCATACCGTTCATATTTTCCCGGATTATTTACAGCCCTGCAATCGAAAACAAATCCACCGCCATTACCTGAGTCATCGTTCGGAATTCCTTTTTTAAATGAGAAACTGTACATTTTCACAACCAGTGGCTTCTGAACAGACACTTCGCGAAATTGTCTGAGTTCGGTCATTTGCCGGAGAATGTCCAATAAATAGGGATAACCCGAAATTTCGTTACGCAAAATGATTCGTAAATTTTCAAGTGCAAATGGGATACTTTGCAGAAAATGAGGCTTTTTCTCGAAATAACCGCGGAAACCATACGCTCCCAATACCTGCAACGTGCGGAAAAGTACAAAATGCTTCAGTTGTTCCCTGAAATCCGCCTCATCAATCGGGATTATTTCTTGCAGCGCATTTAAATATTCCTGCAATAATTCGTTCCTTAATTCTTCGCTGTAGTTTGCCTTTGCCTGCCAAAGAAACGATGCTACATCATAATAAAGTGGTCCTTTTCTGCCTCCCTGAAAATCTATGAAGTAAGGTTCTTCGTCCTTAATCATAACATTCCGGCTCTGAAAATCGCGGTACATAAAAGTATTGGTTTCAGAGCGCAACAAAATGTCGGATAATTTCGAGAAGTCATCTTCGAGACGGTTTTCCTGAAATTCCAATCCAGTCGATTTCAGAAAACAGTATTTGAAATAATTTAAATCCCAAAGTATGGAACGTTCGTTAAACTCAGGTTGCGGATAACATACCGAAAAATCGAATCCTTCAAATCCGACCTCGAGAATACAAAGACGAAGGAGATCGAAGACTACCGAAACCGGATCCGCACGATGAGCGTGGACGGCGAAGGCGCCTTCGGAAAACTGCGGGAGCTCCTGAAGGGACTATGAGCCGG
>JAKLIM010000528.1 GCA_022709605.1 Bacteroidota bacterium
GAAACCTTTTATCACTCCATCCTGTTGTGCCAGTTTTGCCAAATCCATGAGGTGTTTGCGTGGATTACCACCATACGACTTAATTTTAGACAAGAACCATTCATCAGTATAAGTAGAATCATAATTCTGATAAAGATCTTTGTCAAACAACCGAATGTCAGACCCGCCAACAGCCACATTTATAACACCTACAGTTATGCTATCGGGAAGGTATTTTACCATTGTCCTTCCGAAATAGTCGGCTGGTGACAAACCGGAATTACATTGACACAGTGGAGGAATAGCCGGATACCAGGTACCTTTGTTCCGACCAGAGCAATCCAGTGATTGAAGAACTTTAAATCGACTATCGACTGTTTTATCCTGAGCTTCAATTGTTCCCTGACCTTCCATATTCGACTGTCCAAAACAGAGATAGATATGGAAATTCGGATTTCGGGAAAATGTGTCGGTACTTAATAATAGTAATCCTATCAAGAAAAATATTTTTACATTAACTTTTTTGTGTGTTTTCATAAACTTGAATTGAGATTTTGCATATATCATTGCAGAAATTATTTCCACAATATGAATTTATTGATTTCTGAAATTCTTAAATTTTCAATCGGCCTACAAATCGGTAAAAACCATTTTAATACAATTCTCTTCCTGAGTGTACTCAACCTGATAACCGTCAGGGAATTGCCCGGGAAAGTTCGCTTGCAGTCAGCTCCGTTTAATTCAGATCTTCTGTTTTCGGATACACTTTCTTTGGATTTTCGAATGTATTCTCGTCGAGCGGACTGACCGAGGTAAGCACAATGGCTTTTCCTTTTCCTGCAAAAGCTTTTGCATCTTTCAGATCAATCTGTGATTTCATTGCTTTTGCTGAAGTATTTACAACCTTAAGAATCACGTCACCTGATTTTATTACTGTTTAATGATTTTGTATGTTTGAGAATATTTCGTATCACGGACTTTTACTAAGTAAGCACCTTTTTCAAAGTCTTCGCCAAAATCAAGACTTTCATTGGCATACATGTCGGTTTCAATTTGCTTTACGAGCACACCTTGAAGATTGTAAACGCTTATAGCTTTGATATTTACACCGTTTGAGCGGAGCGTTACTTTATCTATAAACGGATTAGGACAAATTATTGATTTTCTAACTTCATAATTCTCAATAAGTCCGGTTTCTGTTTTTATTCCCATCCAGGGCATTCCCATACCCGCCGTGCTTTTAAATACTCTTCCATACACATTTTTATCTGCTTCAATATTACCGGCATTGGCCAAATGACCCCATTCATGTTCATCGTCATTGGCTCTAACCCAGGTTACACCCTTATCAATTGAACGATACATTGCTTCAGGCGAAGTACTTGTAGTTTTCCCCCAGATAAAAACTGTCGGATAGTCTTTTCCCGGAGCTTCTTTTCCGAGTGAAAATGCTGCGCATGAATAGTTTGAACAGGTAGTGAAAGATACACCCTCATTGGTACTGTATCTTATTTTTCCGTTGTTATTTATCCACACATGACCTGCTTTCCCGGGTATAGTTTTCAACACACCGGAGCCACCAACCAATCCAACATTTGCAAATGCATTGAATGTTTTAGCACCGTCATCGCTTCGATAAATTTTACCATTCACGGTATTATGTAAATAAAATTTCAACGGATCAACTCCATCAGGTACCGGAGTGGCATTGGTTGGCATTGTGGCAGTTTTATTCCAGGTAGTCCCTTTATTATCAGTCCAGTATAGCACATTTCCTGTCGAAGAACTGTTGGCACGCCATAAAATTATTTTGCCATCGGCTGATACTGAGGTATAAGCGTTCGAAATATCTACAGGCAATGGAGGTAATTCCGTCCATGTTTTACCATTGTCTTCACTTAATGTCACAATATTATAATACACGGTTACATTGTTCACTTTCTTTTCTTTATTTACCGACCTCACTATTGTGCTGGTTTTTTGTGGAGCAAAAGCCATGCTCACCGATTG
>JAKLIM010000529.1 GCA_022709605.1 Bacteroidota bacterium
CATGCACGGTTGATTGCATGAGTGCCGAAATTTTTAACGGGCAAGACGTACTTGATAATGGCATTATCACTGTTTGTAATCAATTGGCAAAGACCAGAAACATCAACGAAAAAATGACTGTAAAAGAGGCCATTAAACTTATTTAGCTTAGTGCATATATTTGTTTATATTAATTGAAAAGTGCTCCTGTATTTCAATTCAAAAGTGTACTTATTTATTTAATTAAATCATCCCTTAGTAGTTTTCTGTACCATCGATCTTCGTAGTCTGAAATCATACGTTGTTTTAACTCATCCACCTACCACAAACGCGGTATAAATTTACCACAAACGTGCGATTGTAATTACTCCAAAAATTGAGGAATTTTGTAACGTCGGGAATAGTTAACGAAATCCCGCAAAAATTCCCAATTTTGAAGCTTATGATACACTATTTTATTATACCCGGATATCAGGGTTCAGGACCTGAACATTGGCAAACATGGATTGAAAACAAACAGCCGAATTTTCATCGCATTCAACAGCGTGACTGGGATAAACCAGATTTAGCTGAATGGTCTGCTGAAATTGATAAAGTCATTGCTGATTATGATCCGGAATCGGTTGTATTAGTGGCACATAGCTTAGGATGTCTTACAGTAGTTGATTGGGTGAAACGGTACAAACGTAAAGTGAAAGCTGCCTTGTTGGTGGCTCCTCCTGATGCCGAAATTATTCGTAAAAAACTCAATGAAAACCTCCTTGAAGAAACACCAATGCTTAAAATTCCATTTCGTACAACGTTGGTCGCAAGTACAAATGATCCGTGGATAAGTATTGAAAAGGCAGAATGTTACGCCGAAAACTGGGGAAGTGAATTTATCAATATTGGTGATGCCGGACATATCAATAATCTTTCGGGGTATGGAGAGTGGGAACAGGGCTATGAGATTTTGAAAAAAATGGGTTAAATGGGCAAATTAAAAGTAATAAGCCGCCAAAGTCCGCTTGCTTTGTTGCAGGTAAAGGAAGTTTTTGATTTTTTTTCTGAAATTAATTACGACTTAATAAAACTCGAATCGTATGGCGATAAAAATAAACAACTGTCGTTGCTGGATAATCCTCCGGTAGATATTTTTACCCGTGAATTAGACAATGCTATCCTTTCGGGCGAAGCTGATATGGCCATTCATTCGGCCAAAGATTTGCCTTATCCATTGCCAATTGGATTGGAAGTTATTTCGCTTTTCGATGCTTTTGATCAGACTGATTCGTTGGTGAGTCGACAAAACCTGACTTTGCGTAAATTGCCTGCAGGTGCTCGTATAGGTACAAGTTCTACGACACGGAAAAAAGAATTACTGGCACTTCGACCCGATGTGGAAGTGGTAAGCATACGTGGAACCATTGAAGAACGTATTGCACAAGTTGATTCCGGATTTATAGATGCCCTGATTGTGGCGACTTGTGCTTTAAAGCGACTCAACTTTTCACAGCGAATTGCTGAAGTTCTGCCTTTCGAAACGCATCCTTTACAAGGAAATTTGGCGATTGTTGCTCGTGAAAACAGAACTGATTTGAAAAATATTTTTGCTGAAAAAGATATTCGCTGCAACTATGGAAAAGTAACGCTGGTTGGTTTTGGTCCCGGAAATCCTGATTTACTTACTATTGGTGGCGATAAAGCTTTGGCACAGGCGGATATTATTCTACATGATGATTTGTTGGAAAAGGATTTTCTGCAAAAATACAAAGCAGAAAAAGTATATGTTGGCAAGCGCAAAGATCGACATAGTTTTGAACAAGGTGATATTAACCGCTTGATTTTGGATGCTGCCCGTGCTGGTAAACAAGTTGTACGGCTCAAAGGTGGCGACCCGATGGTTTTTGCTCATGGTGGCGAGGAGATTGAATATTTACAAAGTAATTTTGTAGAAGTGGCTGTAATTCCGGGTGTTTCGTCGGGCATTGCTGTTTCGTCATTGACCAAAGTTCCGCT
>JAKLIM010000053.1 GCA_022709605.1 Bacteroidota bacterium
GGCGCCGGAATTTGTCATACCTATTTCGATGAATCAGGCCAAATTGAAACCGGTCAAAATATTATTTTTAATGCCAAAACCCGTCGGGTTAGCGTTTGCAATGCACTCGATTGTTTGGTAATTAACAACAAAAGACTTACGGACTTGCCATTGCTTTGCGAAAAACTGGCGACTAAAAATGTAATTATTTATGCTGATGAAATAGCATATAATTCATTGAAAAATAATTATCCGGACAATTTATTATTTCATGCAACGGATGAAAGTTTTGGAACTGAATTTCTTGATTATAAAATGGCTATAAAAACTGTTTCGAACATCCGGGAAGCAATTCAACACATTACCAAATTCAGTTCAAAACACAGCGAATGCATTGTGAGTGAAGATGATTGGAACATAGCCTTATTTGATAAAGCCGTTGATGCAGCTTGCGTTTATTCCAATGTTTCTACAGCATTTACTGATGGAGCTCAATTTGGACTTGGCGCCGAAATTGGCATAAGTACTCAAAAACTTCATGCTCGTGGACCAATGGCTTTGGCTGAACTTTGCTCGTACAAATGGATTATTAAAGGCGAAGGACAGATTCGGAGTTAAGATTTCGTTTCATGTTTCACGTTTCATGTTTCACGTTTCATGTTTCATGTTTCATGTTTCATGTTTCATGTTTCACGTTTCACGTTTCACGTTTGTAGTTTCGGATTAGGAATTGTTCTACTATATAATAAAATTAAACAACTAAAAATGACAAAATTAAAGATCTCACTGACGATATTCGTTATCGCTCTGACCTCATTAAATTTACAAGCTAAAAAGTTGTACAAATACGAATATCTGTACAAAAATTTACCTTTCGACATGCCCCGTGTTATTGAACCAAAATTTCCGTCACTAACAGTTTCCATTGTCGATTTTGGAGCTGTGGGCAATGGCAAAGAACTTTGTACTGAAGCATTTAAAAAAGCGATTAATGAAGTTTCAACAAAAGGTGGAGGTACAGTTCGTGTTCCGGTAGGTGTTTGGTTTACAGGACCTATTGTTTTCAAAAGCAATATCAGACTTCATCTCGAAACGGGTGCAATCATTCTTTTTTCGCCCGATAAAAACCTTTATCCTTTGGTCGAAACCGTATTCGAAGGTTTAGATACCAAACGATGTCAGTCGCCAATTTCGGGACGAAACTTAACAAATGTAGCCATTACAGGCAACGGAGCCATTGATGGTAACGGACAGTTTTGGAGACCTCTGAAGAAAGACGCAGTAACCGAGAAGCATTGGCAGAGAGCAACTTCACAAGGTGGAGCTTTTAAACGTGCGGATTATTGGATGCCATCGGTACAATACCTGAAAGGTGACAGTATAGCCGATATGAATGTGCCACGAAATCTGAAAACTGATGCGGAGTTTATGACGGTTCGCGATTTTCTGCGACCGGTGATGGTGAGTATTATGGAATGTAAAAACGTTTTGCTGCAAGGCGTATTTTTTCAGAATTCTCCTGCCTGGAATCTTCACCCGTTGATGTGTGAAAACGTAATAATTGATGGTGTTACGGTACGGAATCCGAGTTATTCGGCCAACGGCGATGGCTTGGATTTAGAATCTTGCAAAAATTCGCTCGTTATTAATTCTTCGTTCGATGTGGGCGACGATGGAATTTGCATAAAAAGTGGTAAAGACGAAGATGGTCGTCGCAGAGCTCGTCCGTGCGAAAATCTGATTGTTGACAATTGTACGGTTTTCAAAGGGCATGGTGGATTTGTGGTAGGAAGCGAAATGTCGGGCGGCGTTAAGAATATGAAAGTCAGCAATTGTCAGTTTTTGGGAACAGATGTAGGTCTGCGGTTCAAAAGCAAACGTGGCAGAGGTGGCATTGTAGAGAATATATATATCGAAAATATTGGCATGATGGACATTGTAACCGAGCCGCTTTTATTCGATTTGTACTACATGAATAAATCAGCGGTCGAAGTTGCTGAGGATGAAAATGGAGTTCCAAAAGCAACCAAATTACCAAAAGTAGATGAAACTACACCAACTTTCCGCAATATTCATATCAAAAATATACGTTGTACCAATGCAAGCCGCGCCATGTACTTCAATGGTCTGCCTGAAAATCCGATAGAAGGAATTTACGTGGAAAATGCACAAATTACGGCCCGACGTGGTGCAGAAATAAAAGAAAGTAAAAATATCGTATTGAAGAATATTGATATTATTCCAACGAATGGTCCGGCTTTAAAAATTGAAAATTGCTCAGATATAATGATTGAAAATGTATCGGGTGAGATTGTAAAGTAATTTTTTCAACAATAAAAAAAAATCCCAATTATCTGTTATTAAGATAATTGGGATTTTTCCTTTTTAGAATGGAAGATCGTCTTCGCCCACCGGCGGTGCCTGCATGTCTGGTGCAGGAGCAGCAACTGCTGTGGTTTGATTTTCTCCGGTTTCAGGTTTTTTGCCAAGTAACATTATGTTTTCAGCATAAATTTCGGTAAAGAATCGTTTGATCCCATCTTTTTCGTAAGTACGGGTTTGAAGTTTTCCTTCCACATAAATCTGAGTACCTTTTTTAATGTATTTCTCAGCAATAGTAGCTAAGCCACGCCAAGCTACAATGTTGTGCCATTCAGTTCTTTCCGGCACTTGCGTACCATTTTGAAGTGTAATTGCTCTGTCAGTTGTGGCTAATGTAAAATTAGCAACTGCTACATCTTTTTCCAGATATCGAACTTCAGGATCTTTTCCTACATTTCCGACCAAAATAACTTTGTTAACAGACATAATTTTTTGATTTAATGGTTAATAATATTTATATCGGCGTAAATATAAAATTAATTTTCCAAATTATCAAATTTTCTAAAATAATTTTTTAAAAATTTAATTCGTCAACTTTCAAAACAATATTCCCTTTGGCATTGGCCGATATTCTAACTGCTCCGGGAACCAAATCGAGGCTCATTACGTCAATTGAATTTAACTTTCCCTGCAATGTTACTCCATCGTAAACCGAATAATTATTAAGCATAAGATTCGCTTCTTTTTTCATAAGTTCCAAATCTTCTTTCACATTATAAGTCAGATATGGAGCAATTTTATTCAGAATTATGCCGTGCAATAACCAGTTGGCAGATTTCACAAGTGCACTTTTGGTCTTTACATCAAATTGAGGATTTTGAATTTCGACAGCAGTTTTAGCAGGGTTATATACCATATTGCCTGTGAAATAGATTCGACCCTTTAACGAACCGGTTACATCTGCCACAAAAACGGCTTTTCCTTCGCTACCAAAAATTGACAAATCAGTAATTGTGATGGAATTTTTACCTTCTGAAAATGTTTTATTAATCAATTGCGATTTCGACATTTCTGATATTTTGTCAAAAGTTGCATCAGCAGCAATATTCAGATTAAATTGTTGTGGAGGTCTTTGTACGTATTTAAATTCGGGCAACGAAACTAATTTCTTTTCGGCCGGTTTTACACCCATAAACGATTCGATTTGCGCGTAAAGTGAGATGGCGAGATTTAATTTATTATTTACCGAAGTTAATGGCGAAAGGTAAATGTCTTTGGGAGTAATACGTACCCAGGTATTATAATTTTCACTCATCTGAATCGGTTTTTGCGATTCGTCCCAAGCCATTGAAACATATTTTTTTAAATCGACCATTTGCGACATTGCCAAATCAATTTGTTCGGTAATCATTTTGTCAAATTTCGATAGGGCAATATTGGCAATGGGTGCTACAGGCACATTTACACCTATTACACTTAGTTTCGGAGCTTCAATCCACTGATAACCGGAGGTTGTTGTTTTTGATACCAATTTCCAGTTTTTATCTACATTAATAGCCGTTTTATAGGTCAAAGCAATTATTCCGTTTGCTTCGTAATGATCGCCAACGGCAATACCAAATTTTTCGACCGTCCAGGCAAAACGGGTCCAGATTTTTAATGGCACCCGATATTCAATGACATTATTTTTCATTGTAAACTTAAAATCCTGCGATTTCCAAACTTTTACACTTAAATCCTGATTGTTGATTTTTGTGCCTTCGTATAACAATCCCGTCATTTTTTTATTGACAGTGGATTCTAATTTTTTGATGTCAACTTCTACATTCAACGGAATTTCCGACATGGCAGGAGCAAGATTTGAAGGCAAATACGATTCTACAGGTTTTTCAATCTGTAGTGACTTACAGGAATTTAAAAATAAAAAACCTGCAATAAACATGAAAAAGAAAAATTTATTAAACAAAATTTGTTTCATTTTTTACCAATTTAAAACTTACGAATTTACCTTTTCTTTCAATAAAGCATAATTAATTACATCCATTATATCCGTAACATAATGAAAGTTAAGTCCTTTCAGATATACTGGTTTAATTTCGTCAATGTCTTTCTGATTATCAGCACAAAGCACAATATCAATGATTCCGGCACGTTTAGCTGCAAGAATTTTTTCTTTTATTCCACCTACAGGTAATACTTTACCTCTCAATGTTATTTCACCTGTCATGGCCAGATTTTTTCTCACTTTGCGCTTTGTAAATGCCGACGCCAATGCAGTAACCATTGTAATTCCGGCCGAAGGTCCGTCTTTGGGAATTGCACCTTCCGGAACGTGTACATGAACATTCCACTCGTCGAATATCAAAGGATCAATTTCGAGTTGCTCGGCGTGCGATTTTATATATTCTAATGCCAGCATGGCCGATTCTTTCATTACTTCTCCCAAATTTCCGGTAAGTGTGAGGCGTGGCGATTTGCTTTTACTCAAACTCGACTCTACAAAAAGAATTTCACCGCCAACCTGCGTCCAGGCTAATCCTGTAACGACTCCGGCATACTCATTTCCCTGGTATTTATCACGACTGTAACGTGGTGATCCCAGGTATTTTTTCAAATCGTCAACAGTTATTTCAACATCGTACTTCTCGTTTGTAGCAACAAGTTTTGCAATTTTACGCATCAATGATGCAACCTGTCGATTCAATTCACGAACACCCGACTCGCGTGTGTACGAATCAATTATTTGCTGTAAAACCTGTTTGGATAAAATAATCTGATCGTCTTTTATTCCATGATTCTCCAATTCTTTCGACACCAAATGCCTGCGCGCAATTTCCACTTTTTCCTCCTGAGTATACCCGCTCACTTCGATTAACTCCATGCGGTCGAGTAACGGACGCGGTATGGTATTCAGATTATTTGCGGTTGCAATAAACATTACTTTAGACAAATCAAAATCCACATCAAGATAATTATCGTGAAAAGTTGAATTCTGTTCCGGATCAAGTACTTCGAGCAAAGCCGACGAAGGATCACCTTTATAATCGGCGGTTATTTTATCAATTTCATCGAGCACAAAAACCGGATTTGCCGACTCAGCTTTCTGAATATTTTGCATAATACGTCCCTGCATTGCACCAATATATGTTCTGCGGTGACCACGAATTTCAGCCTCATCGTGCAAGCCTCCAAGCGAGATTCTAACATATTTTCTGTTCAAAGCACGTGCTACTGACTTTCCAAGTGAAGTTTTACCAACTCCCGGAGGACCATACAAACAAATTATAGGCGATTTCATATCCCCTTTCAATTTTAGAACGGCCAGATGTTCAATAATTCTATCCTTCACCGTATCGAGTCCGAAATGATCAGCATTCAGGACTTTTATCGCATTTTTTAAATTAAAATTATCCTCGGTATAATCGTTCCACGGTAATTCCAGCAATGTTTCGATATAATTCAACTGCGTGGAATAATCCGGTGAATGTTGACTGGTGCGTTCCAGTTTTTTCAACTCTTTATCAAATATTTTAGCAACATTTTCATTCCATTTCTTTTTGGCAGCGCGCTGTCTGAATTCCTGTACATCCTGTTCAGGCGAAGTTCCACCCAACTCATTCTGAATAGTTTTCATTTGCTGTTGCAAAAAATATTCACGTTGTTGCTGGTCGATTCCTTCTTTTGCTTTGTTTTGGATTGACATTTTCAGTTCCAGCAATTGCGATTCTTTATTCAGCAATTCCAGCAGTTGATAACCTCTTTCAAGGATCTCATCAATTTCGAGTAAATGCACTTTTTCTTTTACATTTAACCCGAAATTTACACAAATATAATTTATAAGGAAAATGGGATTGTCGATGTTACGAATTGCAAATGTGGTTTCAGGAGGCATAAACCCTGAATTATTAATTATATTGGTGGCCAGATCTTTAATTGATGAAACCAATGCATGAAAAATTCCTGCATTTTCTTCATCAGGCAAAATATCTTCGGCCAAATATACTTTGGCTTTCAAATAGGGTTTTGTAGTGGTTTGCTCTCCAATATGGAATCTTTTTTTCCCTTCAAGAATAACTGTTGTGGTATTATCGGGCATTTCAAGGATACGCACAACCTGCGCCACGGTACCAATGGGGAACAGATCATCAATTTGGGGATCCTCCGATTTACGGTCCTTTTGCGAACAAACACCTATTAATCTGTCATTTTCGAGTGCATGGCGAACCAATTTTAACGATTTAGGACGCGCAACAGAAACAGGCAACAATACGCCCGGAAAAATAACCATGTTCCGAAGAGGAAGTATAGGCAATACTTCACCCGATTTTAAATTAATTTCGATGGAGCGTTCATCAAGTGAAATAATTGGAAAACTTTCAGACGATTCAGTTAAATCGTCGGTATAGAAATTGTCAAAACGATTGTTCATTTTTATAAAGTTTTTATTTGCTGCCAAATTGACATGTTAACACCCTTAATGGTCAGAAATAACCATAAAGTAATCGTTAAATTTACGAATTCTAGTTCGTACAACAGAGGCTGAATACTATTTCAATTGCTGTGCCAAAGATTACACATAAGTGAATTGAAAGTTAAAATATGAGCGTAAATGGTCTGGGAAGCGTAATTTATTTTCCGGATTTTTGACCAAATGCTTTGGCCGTAATTTTGTCAATCTCCACTTTCCATACTTTTACATTTTTTATTGCCGGCAATGAATAGGAAAAATCTTTTTCCGAAAATTTTCTCATAATCAGATTCAGTGCTATTTCTTTTTCTTTTAAATCTTCAATAAAAGCAACTTTACCACTGCAAACCACACTCTTCGAATCCATTCTGTAGCTGCAAGCAACATTGACATGTTGATAAACCAATTTCTCGACCAAACAAAAAGTAATTGAAATATTTGGGTCAATAACCAGCAAATCAAGATGTTTGCCGAAAGGAGCTGAATGTAAATAAACCACATTATCGGAATACCCAAAATTCATTGGAATCACGTATGGAGCTTCATCTTTCACATTTATACCGACAAAACAAATATCGCATCCGTTAATTATTGCCTCTATTTCAGCCAGTTCATCTATTTTAATCGTTTTCATTATTTAAAAATTACATTTGTACAAAAATAAGCAAATTAATGCGAGCAATGATTATCCTTGAATTATTACACCAACAAATACCATTTAAAATCTAAAATGCATTGATTATTTTGCACATAGCTATTGCTATTGTGCAATTTTTTATATCTTTGTTCCCAGTAATTTTAAAACAATAAAAAACATGAGAAAAACATTATTATCAATTATTCTCCTGACTGCTATTAGCTTATCGGGATTTTCGCAAATAGATAAAATTGTAGGAAAATGGAAAACCATTGACGACAATGATGGAACGGCTAAATCTATTGTATTTGTATTTAAAGCTACAAATGGGAAATATTACGGAAAAGTTGAAAAATTATTTAAAAATGCAGATGCACTATGTACCGAATGTACCGGTGCCAATAAAGACAAACCAAAATTGGGCATGATGGTAATAAATAATATGGTAGAAAAAGATAATTCACTTACAGGAGGAACAATTCTCGACCCTAATAATGGGAAAATTTATAAATGTAATATCAGTTACGACCCCAAAAGCGGCAATTTAAAGGTTAGAGGTTCTCTCGATAAGGGTGGTTTTATTGGAAGATCACAAACCTGGATACGCGAAAAATAATATATTTAATTGATATTCAAATAATTAAACAACGTAATAATTAGCTTTAAAACAATACTATGTTAATTATTCTTAAAATATGGAATAATTGAACGAAACATGTTGTACAACATAAAATAAGACTTTATCTTTGTCAAGTGTTTTTCATGGTATTAGATTTAAGGTTAACTAAAAGATTGGGTTGTCGTGAGACAACCTTTCTTGTTTTATATACTTTCCCCTCAAAATGAATTTACAAGAGAACCGACTTATTAACAGCATAATAAATGCATTACCCAAAGCAGGCAAAACAATCTGGTGGTTATTAAAAATAATCGTGCCGGTGAGTCTAATTGTTAGCTTATTGCAATATTGGGGAGTAATTTCTGTTATTGCAGATTTTGTATCACCTGTATTTTCAGTAGTCGGATTGCCGGGCGAATCTGCTTTGGTATTCATTTCATGCTTTTTTCTGCCTCTTTATGCTCCCATTGCTATCATTGCCAGTTTAAATCTGGACATGCGTGAAATTACCATTCTGGCATTGATGTGCCTGATTTCACATAACATGATTGTTGAAACGGCAATACAGAAAAAAACCGGCTCATCAGCTATTAATATGCTTATTTTAAGATTATTATCATCCTTTCTATCTGCATTTGTTTTAAATGTAATACTCCCTGATAATACCACAACGAATGTAATAAAAGCAGAATCTCCTGCATTTTTAAACATCTTCGACATGTTATTATATTGGCTACAAAGTGCCGGTTGGCTTATTTTGAAGATTACGTTGATCGTATCCGGATTAATGATTTTGAACAATGTATTGAAAGAATATAATCTGCTGAATATAATTTCAAAAGCATTTGCACCATTTATGAAGATTTTTGGATTATCGACAGACAGTTCGTTTCTTTGGTTTGTAAGTCAGACGCTCGGATTAACGTATGGCGCAGCAGTAATGATTGAATCGGTAGAAAATAAAGAAATCAGCCCTAAAAATGCAAATTTATTAAACTACCACATAGCAATAAATCATTCGATGCTTGAAGACACCTTGATATTTGTTGCAATAGGTGTACCGGCCGGCTGGATAATGATACCGCGAATAATACTCGCTACCATCGTCGTTTGGCTGGTAATTTTAAGTTCGAAAATATACAAAAAGCCACTTTCAACTTGAAAATCGATTTTTATTCACATTTTACGTAAAAGTGTGTAATTTTTATATTGAAAATTTGGTAACATTATTTATCTTTGCATATCCTATAATTATGATATAATGTCAAATAAAATTTCCAACACAAAAAAAATGCTCGTCGAAGTTGCTCGGGTACTTTTTGCCAAATATGGCAAAAAGGAGGTGACTATGAATGACATTGCTGAAGCTTCAAAAAAAGGCAGAAGAACTCTGTATACCTACTTCAACAACAAAGAGGAAATTTACAAGGCCGTTATTGACAAAGAACTGGAACGTGTTTTAGAAAAATTGCAGCTAAAAGCAAGTGAAAACAACGAACCGGACATTAAACTTACAAACCATATTATAACTCATCTTGACGCCATAAAAGAATTGGTGACACGTAATGGCTCGCTCCGTGCTGATTTTTTTCACGATATATATGAAGTAGAACGTACACGCCGAAAAATCGACATCAAAGAAATTGCAATTATTCGTGAAATACTGACTGATGGTCTTGAAAAAAAGGTGTTTAAACGCATGGATCCTGATTTATCATCCATGATTATTTTCTACGCCATTAAAGGACTTGAAGTTCCGTACATTCGGCAAAACATAAGCACACATTTCGAAAATAACAAAAGCAGCATTGTCGAATTTGTTTTTCAGGGCATAAAAAGAAAATAATTGGAGATTATTTTTCGACTTTAACTTTCGTGAATACCCTTTAAACTTATTCAATTTATCTCATCTATAACGTTGTATTTCAATACTTATCAATATTTAAAATTTTGAAAATAAGTTTCAAATAGCTTTCCAATTAAAGAAATATTTCTTTAATTGGAAAATATATCTTACCTTTGCACCTTCAAAAATTTAAACAATAAAATTATGGCTTTTGTAAATAACACGATGATTGTACGTCGGGTACTCATGTCGAAACTCATTTCGTTGTACAATGAAGACAAATTGGTGGAAGAAATTGACCGTATTCCACTGAAAATGTCACCTAAAAATGCACAAGCAAGAGGACGTTGCTGTATTCACAAAGAAAGAGCCGTACTAAAATACAAAATGTTACCCATACTTGGGTATCGGGTTGATGAAGAAGAAGATGAACTTACGCCGTTGTCAGATTATGCAACTCGCGCCATCAATCGTAAAGAAACCAGCAAAACTATACTTACGGTAGTAGACGAAGCTTGCACCGCTTGTGTAAAAACAAATTATGTAGTCACCAATCTTTGCAAAGGTTGCGTTGCCCGATCGTGTTACATGAATTGCCCCAAGGATGCCATTACCTTCATGGAAAATGGTCAGGCACATATCAATCATGCCAAATGTATAAACTGTGGCATTTGCAAGGAAGCTTGTATGTATCATTCCATTGTGTATATTCCGGTACCGTGCGAAGAAGTTTGTCCGGTGAAAGCCATTCAGAAAGACGAAAATGGCATTGAACACATTGACGAATCGAAATGTATCTATTGTGGCAAATGTATTAACGCTTGCCCGTTCGGCTCCATTTACGAAGTATCGCAGGTATTTGATATTCTTGCAGCAATTAAACGCGGTGAAAAATTGGTGGCCATTATGGCTCCATCTATTTTATCACAATTTGATAATACCATAACTGAAATTGCAAATGCAGTTGAAAAAATTGGTTTTATCGAAGCAATGGAAGTTGCTTATGGTGCCATGGAAACCGCGATGCGCGAAGGTGCTGAATTGCATGAAAAATTAGAATCCGGTCAACAATTTATGACTACTTCTTGTTGTCCATCATATATAGAATTAGCAAACAAACATTTAAAAGATATAAAACCATTTATATCACACACAGGTTCACCAATGTATTACACCATTGAAATGGCAAAAGAAAAATATCCGGATGCCAAAATAGTGTTTGTAGGCCCTTGTGTGGGGAAACGGAAGGAAGTAATTGATCATCCGGATATTCAATACATGCTTACTTTCGAGGAAATAGACACCTTATTTAATGGTTTAAACATTGAAATGGAAAAATCTGAAACCGAAAAAGAATGTGCGCCGATGCCGGGAAGAGGTTTTGCACGTGCCGGAGGAGTTATATCAGCAGTTCAGACCCTGTATCCAAATCTGGGTATTAAACCTGTTTCGGTTGCCAATCTCAATAAAAAGAATATTGGATTACTTCGGGCGTATGCGAAAGGAAAGGCTCCGGGAAATTTCATAGAAGTAATGGCTTGCGAAGGTGGCTGTATATCAGGCCCTTGTGGCAAAATAGATTATTCGCAGTCTCAAAAATTATTTAAAAAAGCAATGGGTGAAATATAATAATCCGATTAAACCCGGAAAATTTTCAAAAACAGTTATTAAAAATATATTTGTCCTGGCAGGAATAATAAGCCTGATTTTAGGCATCATAGGCGTTTTTTTGCCTCTGCTTCCTACAACGCCTTTTATTTTGCTGTCGGCATCGTTATTTGCGCGAAGCTCAGATAAATTGTATAACAAATTAATTGAGCATAAAATGTTTGGCAAAATTGTTCGTGATTTTCACGAGGACAAATCCATATCAATACATGCTAAAATTATTTCGTTGAGTTTAATGTGGGCATCAATGCTTTATGCAATTATATTTGTAGCGAAGGACAAATTATGGCTACAAATATTGCTGGGAATTATAGTAATAGGAGTTACAATACATATACTCAGGTACAAGACTAAAAAAAATAAATAGCTGGCATTAAAAAAATATGAATTATAATTTCAGTGTATCAACTGACTTTGGAATTCATAATATTACTATTAAGAGTATCTTTAAGCATACATTCGCACTGGCAATTTCCCGATTCAATTAAACCACTCCGTTTCAGAAAACTTAATTCAGTAATAAAATTTTCGGAAAAAATACCCGAATGCAGGTTCTCTTCAATTTGTTGCAAAGTCCACCATTTCGTTTGATCAATGTATTTGGGATTTGGATCAAGATGGTCGTTTTTGCACGCAACAAAAATGTAAGCGTAATGGTATTCCTTAACTGTTTCATGAATGTAATGAGATAGGAAAATGGGTTTTAGCTCTTTTATTCCATATCTTTCGAGGGCAGTACGAAAAATGCAATGTTCAATTTTCTCGTTTAAACGAATGTGATTTGAAATTGCAGTGTCCCACAATCCGGGAAAAACCAGATCATTCTCACTACGCTTTTGTAGAAATATCTTATTTTTATCAATGAGCATCACTCTGATAATGGGATGCATGTATTTCTTCTCATCGTTCAGGCTTGTGAGATGATGAATTGACCCCTTTAATTTTCCCTGTTCATTTACAATTGGCCACCACTCTTCTTTTATAAGTCTGATTCTTATCAGAGTAACTCTTATTATTTCGTAAATCACAATAAATATTATTGAAGACACATATACGCTATGGACAAACTCATGTGTTGCATCAAAATTATTAACATGAATATAATTGAGCCCGGAATCAACAATTATATATGCAATAAGTACTATTGTGAAAATCCACATCAACCTGAATAATTCATCCAGATTATTAACCATCGAAATATTTTTTGGTGAAATTTTAATCAAAAAATTCTCGATCCGCCTTCGCAAGAACAATGAAGCAGTAAAAAAAATAATAACGACAAATTCGCCCGAAAAATGACTGAATGAAAGATTAAATTTGTCAAGTGGTAAAAGAGAAATTATGGCAGAAATTACAAGAAAAATGGCAGTAGATATCAAAAACCAATCGAGTATTCGCTTGTATTTGAAGTAAATGTATGTAAAAATAATAATATTGGCTGAGAAAGCTACTTTCCAGGCCATATTATTCCCCCAAATATCTCTTGAGATTACAAAAATAAGTAAAGGAAGAAAATGAAGTAATGGATTAAAAAATGACTCTACTATTTGATTTCTAAGCTTATGCATGTTGAATATTGAATTTCTACAATACTCTAACAAAAAAAAAGAATATAGTTTGCAAAAACCCCTAAAAAGTGGAATACCAATTTAAAACGACATCATTCTGCTTACATATTTTCCGATAATATCGAATTCGATATTCACGACAGTCCCTTTTTCAATTTGGTGAAAATTGGTATGTTCGTGTGTATATGGAATTATGGCTACCTGAAAACTATTGTTGGTTGGGTTACAAACGGTCAGGCTAACACCATTTACGGTTACCGAACCCTTGTCAACAGTCATGTAGCCACGTTTTGCCATGGCCTGATCGAAAGCATACTCAAAAGTAAAATACCAACTTCCATCCGCTTCTTTCACCTCTGTACAAACAGCTGTCTGATCAACGTGACCCTGAACAATGTGACCATCCAAACGTCCGTTCATTATCATGCTGCGTTCCAGATTCACTTTGCTGCCTACAACCAATTTCCCGAGGTTGGTTCTATCGAGTGTTTCTTTGATGGCTGTTACGGTATATGTATTGTCTGTTTTTTCAACCACAGTAAGGCAAACACCATTGTGAGCTACACTTTGATCAATTTTCAATTCGTCAACGAAAGTACATTCCATTGTTAAATGCAGATTTTCCTGTTCTTTGCGCAATGCAACTACAAGAGCTGCTTCTTCTATTATTCCTGAAAACATCTTATACTATTTACAATTTAAAAATTTACGATTTACGATTTAGAGAGCAGGAAAGTTTTGAAATCATCAAAATTCTTTGCCATCGATTCACTTTGCTTTTCGCCTTTCATAAACTCCTGCAGTTTTTCCGGAATTTCAACTTTTTCGCCTAAAATGCCTTCCACAGTTTCGAGGAATTTAGCAGGATGAGCAGTTTCAAGGAAAACGCCAACTTCGCCGGGTTGAAGCATTTCTTTCAACGCCCGATAACCACAAGCTCCGTGAGGATCAAGCAAATAGCCGGTTTCTGATTTGCAGGTACTGAGTGTTTCGGCAATTTGTTCGTCGGTATAACTTACACCGCTAATTTCGGCTGCAATGGCTTCGTGCGAATGATTAAATAAGTCGAGAATACGTGCAAAATTGCTTGGGTCGCCTACATCCATCGCGTTGGCAATTGTCGAAACCGAAGGGCGGGGTTTGTATTCTCCGGTTTTGAGGTATTCAAGGAAAATATCGTTGCGATTATTGGCAGCAATAAAACGCTTGATGGGTAAGCCCATACGCTTTGCAAAAAGTCCGGCTGTGATATTCCCAAAATTTCCACTTGGCACACAAACCACCATATTATTGGCAGCAGCTTCCGAAATAATTT
>JAKLIM010000530.1 GCA_022709605.1 Bacteroidota bacterium
AATCACAAAATCTCTAAACTCATGTTTCACATGCCATTATCAACTAATTTAGAGATTTGTACTCCAAAAGATACCGCCAGGGCATTTGTTGTAGCCGTATCGAAACGAAAAGAATTATCGAAACAAGTATTCAACCTCGGAGGAGGGGAAAATTGCAGAATCACCTACGAAAATTTTCTGGAAAAATCATTTCATCTTTTTGGCCTGGGAAAACTAAATTTTCCACCTCATAGCTTTGCGAATCGAAATTTCCATTGTGGTGCGTTGGTTGATGGCGACATTCTTGAAAATATTCTACATTTCAGATCTGATACTTTGGACACTTACTTTGAAGAAACAAAGCATTCAGTGCCGTTTTTCACAAAATTCTTCGGCACAATTTTACGTGTGGCAATTAAAAAACATTTATTGAAGCAATCCGAGCCGCTCAAAGCATTAAAAACCAACAATAAAGTGCTTTTGAAACACTTTTTTTATCCGGGTGAATTTTCAGGAATATAATTATGAAATTGTTGATTTGACGGTGTAAAATCATCCCTGAATTTGAATTTAAACTTTTGAACTCACTGGTTTCGGGGATTTAAAAATCAAAGTGAAAAACAGTTTGCAAAATAATAGGAGCATTCTTTTTTTGATGTAATTATTGATAACTAAAATAAAGATTAAGTCATTATATTTCAATGAATTATAATGACTTAAATTGAATGAAATATTTTATCAAATAAAAATATTCATTACCTCAATATTTAACACTATTTTTAATTGAAATAAGAAAAACCTTTCTATATTTGTACCATTGATTTTCTTAAATCAATGAAAAGACCAACCCCGTTTGATTTCGATTTGTTTAATTTAAAAACCCCTGGAAACCGGGATTTCCTTTTATTCTATATCAGGTTTTTTTGCAAATATGTAAATTTAAAATTTAGCCCCCAATAGTGGGGGCGGGGTTGTTTTTCTTTTCTCTGCTTTTCTGCTTTACTCCCAATTCAAAATTACTTTACCGCATTCGCCGCTTTCCATCACGTCAAATCCTTTTTGGAAATCATTCACATCAAAACGGTGTGTTATAACCGGTGTAAGATCAATGCCTGTAATCAGCATTTGTTCCATTTGGTACCAGGTTTCCCACATTTCGCGACCATAAATTCCTTTCAGGGTCAGTGCTTTAAAAATGATTTTATCCCACTGTACCGTAGTTGTGTTTGGTAAAATTCCCAGCAAAGCAATTTTTGAACCGTTGTACATATTTTCGATCATGCTTTCGAAAGCAATGGGCGATCCTGACATTTCCAGACCAATATCAAAACCACGCATGTGCAATTCTTTCATCGCACCTTCAATACTTTGACCTTTGGTAGGATTTACGGTTAATGTTGCGCCCATTTTTTTAGCAATATTCAATCGATAATCGCTCAAATCGGTCACAACAATGTTGCGCGCACCGGCAAAGCGACAAATAGCGGTGGCCATGGTACCAATCAGTCCGGCACCTGTAATCAATACGTCTTCGCCAATCATCGGGAACGAAAGTGCTGTGTGTGTGGCATTTCCAAACGGATCCATTATCGAAGCCATTTCGTCGGTGATGCGTGCATCCAAATGCACCACATTTTGTGCGGGCAACGAAAGGTATTCAGCAAAAGAACCATCTCTGTTTACCCCTATCCCCACCGTATTTTCACACACATGCAGTTTTCCGCGTCGGCAGTTGCGACAATGTCCACAGGCAATGTGTCCTTCGCCGGTAACGCGGTCGCCAATTTTAATATTACGCACACCATGTCCTTTATCAACAACCTCACCTACATATTCGTGACCAATAGTCATGGGTGTTTTGATAGTTCGTTGCGACCATTCGTCCCATTTGTAAATATGTAAATCGGTGCCACAAATAGCTGTCTTTTTAATTTGGATCAATACATCGTTGATGCCAATTTTTGGAACAGGAACATCTTCCATCC
>JAKLIM010000531.1 GCA_022709605.1 Bacteroidota bacterium
TTTGTCCCACTGTTGAATATTAGCAGCTGCAGCTGTGCTGTTATTGGCCACTTCAAGACACTTTGCACTGTGACGACTGCGAATGTAAAACCAACCGTCTTCAGCATATTCGAGGTACCACTGTTGGATTGAACTTTTATTATCATCCCACATGTGAATATTACCTCCATTATCCAACGACCAGTTATTTACATCAGCCACTTTTCCACTGTGAACAGCAGATAAGGTGAAGTAGCTATAATCACCACCAATCCGGGAATCAACCGGAGTAACATTCCATTGCTGATAGGTTTGACCTGTATTTGTATTTTGACGAATATTTGTGCCCGAAGTTGATGATCCGCCGGCAACTTCCATCACTTTGCCACTGTTGCGGTTTACCATTGTGTATTTTCCGTTGATAACCGGTTGTATATCATCGCCCCAACTGATATTTACCACTCTTTCGGCATTGGTTTGTCCGGTTTGATATCCTGTTCCGCCGGGTAAAACCATTGTGTATTCGCGCTGTGGGCCATATCCTTCGTAGAACACATCTCTTTCTTTTGAAACAAAACGAAAAGTAGTTGTTGCTGCTTGTCTTTCGGATGTACCTCCAAAAGCCTGAATTTTGCCTTCCGGATTTCGATAAACCGATGCTGCTGTCCAGTTGGGTCGATGTTCGGCGTATCCTAAACGTACACCATCACTGGCTTTAACAAACTCGCCACGAGCATATTCGGCCGTGCCCCACCAAATTCCTGTTTGCATGCCATATTCTACACCAACCATTGCTTCCATTACATTGTGCAACTCATCATTGGTGGCAAGATGACCGTTGGCCCGCACTGTGGTATAAAAGTTGGCATAGTTATCAAAGCTTCCGGCGAGTTGATGGGTATTTCCCTCTTCTAATCTGCTTTTTAAATTGTTGTACCATGGTAAAGCCTGATCACAATTGAGCGTGTTGCCACCTGAAATGCGTATGGTGTCGAATCTTGTGTTTTTTCTCAATTCTCCCGCTATATTGAAGAAATCGGTTACGTTACCCTGACCTGTGGCTGTGTAATCGGGCTCATTGAAAGGTGAAACTGAAATAACATTGCGTCCGCGCGCCTGCACACGTTTCGTAGTTGCGTCAATAAGTAATGCCCAATTTACAGCATTACCTTTATAAAATGTATGTACACTGGGATGGTCACAATTTAACACCACTTTTGTTTTTGCACCTGTCAGGTTAATAATATTGAGTCGGGTATTGAGATCATTTATCTGTGCCGTTTGAAGATCGCCGTTCACCAGCGGAAGTGTGGGTTGAAAAGATGCTCTTACCACATCTACCCGATCGGCTCCCATAAATGCGACACCTCGTCGAATGTTCGATTCACTAAGCCAGGCAAGATCCAATCCCCAAATGATGGGTTTTGAAACACCATTATCGGTAACACTGTAGTTTACAGTACGATCCGGAACGGGCTGAGCAAGCATGTAATTACTTATGCTGGTTGTTTGTGCGTGAATTTGGATAATTCCACATGCCAATAATATCACTGAAAGTAGACTAATTCTCATATATTTGATTTAATTAGATAAAAAGTTCAATATTAATTTTTTCAGATAAAATCTATTCGATTCATCAATAATTATTTTACAAAGATAAAAACAATGCCGGAACTTTGGGGTTACAAAAAAGTCAAATAAGATAAGAAACTCTGTTAATAATATGGATTATTATCTTGAATCAAAACTTAAATATGACACTAAGTATCAGAATATGAATCAATAGTTAACATAAGTTTATAACCTCCGTTAACCAAAACGCAAAAAGTGGGAAATGCTAGATATGTAATTACAACTACATAGGGGAATGAAAATGTTTTAATATATTGATATTGAACCCTTCCAGGTAGGGTGTCCAAAATGATGTTCCTAAATCATCCCGTTTTTCGCAAGTAATAAGATCGCAATTGCATGAGATTT
>JAKLIM010000532.1 GCA_022709605.1 Bacteroidota bacterium
CCCCTCAAACTCTTCAAACAACAAACTTTTCAAACAACAAACTTTTCAAACCTTTCAAACAACAAACTTTCAAACAACAAACTTTCAAACCACAAATATCGTAAACTTTTCTTTCGGTTTAATAATTTTGAGACTTAAAATTAACTAATCCTGTAATTGTAGTTAAAATCAATATTTTTTAGCAATTTATTTTCTTATTCAAAAAGAGTTAATGAATACATTTGTTTTACAAAGTTAAAAAACAAATGTATGAAACGATTTTCACTCTCTTTTTTGCTGTTTTTCTCCCTTATATATAGTCAGGCTCAAATACTGAAAGGAAAAGTTATTGACTCCAAAGCTGAGCCAATCCCCTACTCTACAATTTACATTTACGAACTTTCACAAGGAATTGTGGCTGACGAACTTGGAAATTTTCAGACTATTTTAAGCACTGGAAATTACACCTGCGAAGTACGTTCGTTAGGTTACGAAACGCTGATTAAGAAGATAAATATTGAAGCGAATGTAACTGATGTAAATTTCATTTTACCAGATAAACCATTGGTTCTAAGCGAACTTACGGTCAATCCGTCCTGGGAAAATCCCGCCAACAGAGTAATGCGCCATGCCATTGCCCGGGCTCCTTTTCACTTGTATCAGGTTTCGTCATTTTCATCCATCAATTACATGAAAGGAAGTGCCAAAATTGAAAAAATTCCCGCATTAATCAAAATGGCTTTGAAAGACAAAAAACTTGAATCACTTATCGGCAAACTATTGGTTCTCGAATCGCAAAGCGAAGTTTCGTTTCAATCTCCTTCGAAATACACCCAAAAAGTACTTGCCTATAAAAGTTCCATTCCCAAAGAAATGACACCAAAAGGAGGAATAAAAACCTCAACTTCAAGCATTTATCAGGAAGATTTTATGGGATATATTTCGCCATTGTCACCCAATGCATTTCGGCATTATCAGTTCAAACTCATTGATATTTTTGCAAATGGGAATCTTCAAATCAATAAAGTTCAAATTACGCCGAAAGTAAAAGATAACAGCCTTTTTTCAGGTTATTTGTATATTATTGAAAATAGCTGGAATGTTTATGCAGTTGATTTAACCGCGGATGAAATGGGTACAATCACCCGATACAAAATAACATACAGCGAAGTGAAACCAGCTGTTTTTATGCCTGTAACGTACGAAATGACCACTAAAATTGGCACCATGGGAGTGAAAGGAAATGCCCGGTTTTATTCTTCGGTAAAATACACTAACGTAAAAGAAAATGAATCGACAAAAACAATTTATACTGCTGATAATAAATTAACTACAAATAATAAAACACCTCTAAAACAGGATAAAAACCTACAAAAGATTGAAAAAATTTATTCAAAAGAAAAGCTTACAACCAAAGATGCTGTTACGCTTTCGAAACTTATAAGTAAAACGGTAGAACCCGCAGAATTGGCAGAACATAGAGAATCGTTGGAAATTATTGAAGCTGTACCTGTTAAAATTGAAGTGGATTCAATGGCCGGGGAAAAAGATTCATTGTATTGGGAAAACATTCGGAAAGTACCTTTGCTAAAAGAAGAAGCCCTCAGTTTTCTGGAAAAAGACACACTGCCCCCTTCCGATAAAGTGACGACCACGAATAATTCAATTACGGTCTCCATTGGATCAAAATCAAACAAAGCTACCGATTGGCTTTTTGGTGGAAACATTAAAATACGTGAAAATGTAAATTTAAAATACGATGGACTTTTAAAAGGAATTTTGAAAGAATATAATTTTGTAGATGGATTTTGGTTGGGACAAAAAGCCACGCTGAACATCAAAACTTCAAAAACCAGCCATTTATCCATCCCTTTTTCAGCATATTACACCACTGCACGCCGCGCCATCAACTGGGATGTGAACGCTTATTACGATTATGCTCCCCTTTCGAGAGGAAAACTGCATTT
>JAKLIM010000533.1 GCA_022709605.1 Bacteroidota bacterium
AAGTCGCTATACTAATTACACTTCTATTCATAACGTCTGTTTTGTTTGCTCAAAAAGTTGTTGAGTCAACAATTTCGTTACAATGGAAAAGTGTACAAAGCTGGAGTTCAACACTTAATACGAAAAACGTATTATCTTTTGATGATGCTAAATATCCGAATGAAAATTTTCTTCCTTATTTTGTCAAAAGAATCGAGACAGAGCAGGGTTACAGTTACGAAACTGTAATTGAAAATGCTGTTTATAAACCGGTTACAGATGCAAAAGAATTGGAAATTTTAGCTGATACTGACCTGAAAAGTGAGATATCAATCATCAGCGATATACTTTCCGAAAACAAAGTGAAATACTTAAATATCAGCATTTTACCAATAATAAAAAAGAATAATGAGTATTTAAGATTAACTTCATTTGTTTTAAAGATAAACAAATTACCTGCTGCACAAAAAATTCAAGCGGCTACAAAACATTCATTTGCAGCCACATCAGTACTTTCGCAAGGTAAATTCATAAAAATCAGAATTGCAAATTCGGGTATTTATAAATTGACTTATGAAGATTTGAATTCGATGGGCATTACTCCTGCCAATGTACGCATTTTCGGATATGGTGGTGCTTTGTTAAATCAGAGTTTTCTGGCGGCAAAATTAGATGATTTACCTGAAGTTTCGATTTTTATGAATAAAGGAACTGATGGAGTTTTTAATGCAGGCGATTATGTTTTATTTTATGCTCAGGGGATTAATCGTTGGACTTACGATGCTTCAAAAGGTATGTTTACACATACTATAAATCCTTATTCAGAATTTGGATACTATTTTGTATCGGAAGGAGGAACCGGTAAAAAAATTGTACCCAAAGCGACAACATTAATTCCCGGTGCAACGGTATATCCAATTGAAGAATTTACTGATTTTCAAGTACATGAAAAAGAATCTTCAAATCTAACAAATTCAGGAAAAGAATTTTATGGTGAATCGTTTTATGAATCCACAACATTAAATCTGACTTTCAATTCACCAAATTCAGTTTTGAATAATTCAACAAAAGTACGATTAGACGTAGCTGCAGCTTCGACTTTGGCCTCAAGTTTCTCTTTAAGCCTTGATGGAACACAAACAAAATCGTTGACAGTAGCCAAAAAAACGGATGGCGATTTATACGAAAGAGCAAAAGCAGCTAATGGCATGTATTCTTTTACACCAACTAAAGATGCTTTGGTTTTTAACCTGGCGTATAATAAAAGCACCAATACATCTACAGGTTATTTGAATTATGTAGAAGTAAATACACGTCGTTTATTGAAAATGAGCGGCAATGCAATGACATTTCAAAATGTTGATTATCTGGGATATAATTCAAACAATCAATACAAATTATCGGGTGCAGGTGACAATGTTCAGATATGGGATATCACCGATCAACAAAATATTTACAGTGTTATAACTGAAAAAATAGATGGTAAACTTTCATTTACCGACAATGGAAATGAAGTAAAAAACTATCTGGCAATTGATCCAACACTTGCAACCTATCCAAAACCTGATATTGAGGGTGCTGTGAATAATCAGAATTTACATGCAACACCTTTGGTCGATTTTGTAATTATAACTCATCCCGATTTTCTTACACAAGCCGAAACTCTTGCGCAGGCACATCGCGATTTGGATAATATGACTGTAGCAGTAGCAACTACTGATCAGGTTTATAACGAATTTTCTTCGGGAACACCGGATGCATCGGCTTATCGTTGGTTTATGAAAATGCTGTACGAACGTGCTAATGAGTCAAATAACACAGAAGATAACCCAAAATATTTGTTGCTTTTCGGTAGAGGTACTTATGATAACAGAAGTTTGCTGCCAAATTCAGGTCAAAATCTTATTTTAACCTATCAGGCTGAAAATTCATTGGTCGAAACACTTTCGTATGTTACGGAT
>JAKLIM010000534.1 GCA_022709605.1 Bacteroidota bacterium
ATTATCGGAATTAAAGTCTGGATCTGTCGTGGCGAAATCTACGGAAAAAAAGATTTGGCACCAAACTTCACTGCTTCTAAAGAAACTGCCTCAAGAGGTGGCGACCGTTACAATGATCGTGGAAACGACCGTGGAGGCAAAGGTTTTAAAAAGAGAAAAAAATAACTGTTATAAATGAATTTGATTTAAGGAAATTATGTTACAACCGAAAAAAACAAAGTTCAGGAGACAGCAGAAAGGGCGCATGAAAGGAAATGCCCAAAGAGGTAATCAGTTAGCGTTCGGATCTTTTGGTATTAAATCTTTAGAGTCTAAATGGTTAACTGGTCGTCAAATTGAAGCTGCCCGTATTGCTGTAACCCGTTATATGCAACGTCAGGGTCAAATCTGGATTCGCATATTCCCTGATAAACCAATTACTAAAAAACCGGCTGAGGTTCGTATGGGTAAAGGTAAAGGTGCTCCAGAAGGTTTTGTAGCCCCTGTTACTCCGGGACGAATGATTATTGAAGTAGAAGGTGTTACCTTCGAAATCGCAAAAGAAGCATTGCGTTTAGCTGCTCAAAAACTACCCGTAACTACAAAATTTGTAGTAAGACGTGATTATGATTCAACACAAAATGCGTAAGGAAAAATGAAAACAAGAGAAATAAAAGAATTAACAACTAAGGAGGTTCAGGAACGTTTGGATGCTGAAGTAGAGCACTTAACCCGTTTGAAATTGAATCATGCCATTTCTCCGCTTGATAATCCATCGCAAATAAAAGTGGTACGTAGAACCATAGCTCGTTTTGCGACAGAGTTACGTCAGCGTGAAATTACTCAATAAAAAAATTAAACTCTGATGGAAAGAAATTTAAGAAAAGAAAGAATGGGTGTCGTTTTCAGCAACAAAATGGATAAAACCATTACTATCGCTGTAAAATGGAAAGAAAAACACCCGATTTATGGTAAATTCGTTAATAAAACGAAGAAATATCATGCTCATGACGAAAAAAACGAATGCAACATTGGTGACACTGTTCGCATTATGGAAACACGTCCGCTGAGTAAATTAAAAAGATGGAGATTAACCGAAATTATCGAAAGAGTTAAGTAATTATGATACAACAAGAATCAAGACTCGTAGTAGCCGATAACAGTGGAGCAAAAACTTGCCTCTGTATACGCGTATTAGGAGGTACCAGCAAACGCTATGCTACCCTTGGAGATATCATTGTTGTGGCAGTGAAGAGTGTAATCCCTTCGGCCGACATCAAAAAAGGTATCGTTTCAAAAGCAGTTATAGTTCGTACGAAAAAAGAGGTGCGTCGTCCCGATGGATCTTATATTCGTTTCGACGATAATGCATGTGTTTTGTTAAACACAGCTGGTGAAATCCGCGGTAGCCGTATATTCGGCCCTGTAGCCCGTGAATTACGTGCTACCAATATGAAAATCATTTCACTTGCACCTGAAGTGCTTTAATCTTCGAAAAACAAATTAGAGATGAGTAAATTACATATAAAAAAGGGAGATACCGTTTACATAAATACCGGAAAGAACAAAGGAAAAACCGGTCGCGTGTTGGTTGTTAATGTTGACAAACAAACCGCAATTGTAGAAGGTTGGAACATGGTCTCAAAGAGTACCAAACCAAACGCAAAAAGTCCTCAAGGTGGTATTAACAAGATTGAAGCACCAATTCATATTTCAAATTTGAATCCTATTGAAAAAGGCAAACCAGTTCGCGTAGGTCGCAAATTGAATGCTGAAGGAAAATTGGTACGTATTTCTAAAAAGTCAGGAGAGGAAATTTAAGAATGAAAACAGCAAATTTAAAACAAGATTACAAAGAACGTATTGTTCCGATCTTAATGAAAGAATTTGGATACAGTTCTGTTATGCAGGCTCCAAAACTT
>JAKLIM010000535.1 GCA_022709605.1 Bacteroidota bacterium
TGATACTATCGTAAATAATAAAACACATAAAATTTTGGATGGTTTTCACTACATTTCACGCACTTTTTTATTATCCGAAAATGTAGAGCAAAAAAAAGTGTATCTCACAAAAATTACCGCAAATCATATCGATGAATACCTACTATATGATTTTTCATTAGGTGAAGGAGCTACTTTTGAAATGAAAAACCCCATCTCTCCTTTTCCAACTGAAGGTGGATTGTTTGTATTAGATTCTATCCGACAACTCCCTTTTGGAGAAAGTGAACTTCGCAAACACTTTTATTTTTCTCCGCATGAATCCAATACAATCAGCTCTCAAAAAGCCATTTGGGTGGAAGGTGTTGGTTCTTTATCCATGATAAACGCTCCCGGTGGATATCCTGACATCAATGGCGTTGGGCTTTTGAACTGTTTCTTTAAAAATGGCACATTGTTTTATGCTGATTTAACTCCGGAAGTAACCGTTTGTGAACCGACTATCTTGTCTAATCCTAAAAACATCCAACCGGAAATTGTTGTTTATTTTCCTGAAAATGACAAGTCTGTTTGCTATCTAAAAAATACGGATGAAGTCAATTCCGTGGAACTTTTTGATTTAAATGGAAGGAAATTAGCCCTATTTGAAAATCATCAACAAACTGAAATGCGATTGGATTTAAACGCATTTTCAAAAGGAATGTATTTGTTGAGGATTAACAACAAAAACAATCATTTGATATACTATAAGATTTGGGTAGTTTGACAATTATTTAGCGAAAATTAAAAAATTTAAAACTCAAACTTCAATTGTACGACCACGGTTTTCTTTACTTCAGTATTCAAATTGTTTAATGAAATCCCCAACAAACGAACGGATTCTTTTAGTTTTTCCTGGTATAATAATTCTTTGGCCGTTTCGAGTAATAATGCTTTATCTGAAATAAAATATGGCAAGGTTTTACTACGGGTTTGTTGAGAAAAATCAGAGTACTTAATTTTTAAGGTCACCGTTTTTCCGGCAATTTTGTGTTTTCGCAACCGGCGTTCGAGTTCTTTAGCAATACTCTCTAAACGATCTTCCATGAAAACTTCAGAAGACAAGTTTTCATTAAACGTACGTTCAGCTCCTACCGATTTTGAAATACGATTCGGTTTTACCGGACTGTTATGAATGCCGCGTACAATATAGAAATAATGTGTGCCGCTCTTGCCAAAATGCTGTTCTAAAAAGTCTAAACTGCGGGTTTTTAAATCTTTCCCGGAATAAATGCCAAATTGATACATTCGCTCTGCCGTTACTTTACCTATGCCGTAAAATTTTCGAATATCTAACGCTTCTAAAAAAGCTTCTACTTCATCGGGATTGACTGTTTTTTGACCGTTCGGTTTGTTGTAATCACTGGCTACTTTAGCCACAAATTTATTAACTGAAATTCCGGCCGAAGCGGTTAAACCGGTTTCATCGAAAATACGCTTCCGAATTTCCTGAGCTAACAAAGTCGCACTGGGATTACCTTTTTTATTTTGAGTAACATCTAAATAGGCTTCGTCAAGTGATAGCGGCTCAACCAAGTCTGTAAACTCGTAAAATATTTTTCGGATAATTTTAGAAATCTCAGTATATCGATCAAATCGAGGTCTAACAAAGATTAAATCGGGACATTGCTTTTTGGCTAGAACGCCACTCATTGCACTTCGAACTCCAAATTTTCGGGCTTCATAGCTGGCCGCAGAAACAACTCCACGAATTTCACTTCCTCCAACAGCCAAAGGCTTTCCTTTTAATTCCGGAAAATCAAGCTGCTCTACAGAAGCATAGAACGCATCCATGTCAACATGAATTATCTTACGGTATTTTATCTCCTCCTTCATGATGCTCTTCTATTGTTCCTGTTGGGAAAAAGAAAGAAAATG
>JAKLIM010000536.1 GCA_022709605.1 Bacteroidota bacterium
ATTTCCTGTATAAACAACCGACCGGCAAAAATATCTTTTCCGGCAACAACCAAACCTCTTATATCCTTCACACAGGGTGTATTGGGAACATTCACAAGCTTATAACATTCAACTATATTATAGCAGGGCGGAGTTTTGCATTCCACTTTTACACCTTTGAACTGTAAAATTGAGCCAACAACTAATTTTACATTTATTTCAAATAATTCTTGAGTTGCAATATCTTTAACAATGCTCGATTTTTCAGTTACCTCAGTAACTTCACCTTTTCTATCCATTTCGCAAGGTACGGTTTCAATAACCTTTTCCCAACAACCAGCAAAACCCACAATATTGCATAATTGTGCAATACTATCATTTTTAATTAAATACCCGCCAAATTTTACTTTATCGCCAACTTTAAGTCCGGATAATGTGTTGTCGGTAGTACTATTTGCTTTATTTTCGAAAGCATAAAATCGAATTACGGTTAAAGGAGAATATTCCTGAATAAATAGTCTTCCTTCACAAGCCTTTGTTCCGGCTACAACCACTCCGGTTTTGTCCATTATACAGCGTGGTGTAATGGTATTAATCAATTTACCTTCGAAATAAATTCGCGTATTGCTGTCAATTGTTCCAATATTAATTTTAGCAGCAAATTTGGAAATTACCGCAGTACAAGCTCTATCACTTTCAATTCCCTTTTTACTTACATAAATATTGTTGTTCGAAACAGAATCAATAACCAAATAAAAATCAGGACAACCATCGTTCGATACGTATGAAAAGACAACATAAACGCTGTCTTTTGCAGTGGGGTTGATTGGGTATACATTTACCTCTGACTGCAAGGCCGGAGTTATTTGGGCAATTGTGGTCAACACATTTAAAACACTGATTATAACTATCAATGCTGTTTTAAAAAGTAGTTTTTTCATATCCTCAATTTTTTAAGAAGTTACATAAAATAATCAGTTACTGAATTGTGTACAAATTACACTTTTAAATACCTGATTTGGTGGTAAATATAGCACAATAATAATGAAATTATTCTACGTTTAACGTATTTAACTTTTCGGTTTTTATGCTTAGTTTCCTATTGGTAATTTGCTCAACGATTTGATATTGTTTATGTCGGTGTAATTATATTGATATAAACCATCCTCCGCAATCATCATAAGTGTGTTATTGAACGGAATAACATCAAAACCATCCATCCCTTTGTAATGTGCAAGTTTATTCGACATAATGGTAAGCGGATCAGTGACTTTGAAAATTTTCAGACCATCATCGCAAAGAAATAAAGTGCCGTTGTCAATTCCTAATCCCTTTGGATTCGTCATATCGTACTTTTTAATTTGTTTTGGATTTTTCACATCTTTCACATCCACCACAATGAGTTCGTTGCTGTTTTGTCCGCAATTATTGCCCGAGCGAATGGTTACCCAGGCAATATCATCTTCAACCACTACAGGATCACATCCAAAAAAGTGTTGAATAGATGACTGATACACAGGCTTCAATGGATCAGCAACTGAATAAATAATCATGCCGGTAGGCGTACCCATAAACATATTGGTTTTGTAACTGAAAATTGTTTCCACATTCCAACCAATGTAAATATTTTCGGCAGCTTTAGTTGGTGCATCGCCCGTCAGATTAAAAATGTTCATTGTATTGTTAAGTACAGTGTACAAATTATCCTGATATATTGTAAAACGGGACATAGAACCATTCACGCCTGAAGTAGAATTACCACTCTGGGTTGACGAATATGCCTCATCATACGATAAGCCGCCTTTCCACCAGGGCCAACCCCAACTACCGGAATGTTTCTCCACATCTTCAGTACGCTCAACTTCTTTCCAGCCCACAATTACACCTTTACTTACATTAT
>JAKLIM010000537.1 GCA_022709605.1 Bacteroidota bacterium
TTGAGTGTGCCGTTAAATGTTATTTTGTCAAAGGCAACAGATGTTGGGTTAATAATATAGCCTTTGCCAACTGCCAAATTTCCTGTTGGAGTCAACCAACTTGCATTCGGATCAACATTATGTACTGTCTCATCGTAATAATATACGTTTTCAGCAACTGGAATTGCTGCTGCGGTTATAGGTGAAGATACATACCAGTTGCGGTCCGCACCAAGTGTTTGTTCAACAAAAGTAGTTCCATTTACTGTATACCCTGAAGTTGTGTTTTTATCAACAAATGTGCCGGTTCCAGATGCATCACTTTGAATTAATAAATTGCCTGTAATGCCTAATGTTGCTGACAGATTTATCGTAACCTTCCCATTAGGTTTAATTGTCAGTGACGAAGCAGAAAAAGCTCCATCGCAAGTTAATTCATGACCACTTTCAACACTTACAGATGTTGCATGCCATTCCGGTACTGAAGTAGCAGTACCCCAATTTATATTATCTGATGACGATTCCCAGCTTGTAGCATCTCCCCAATTACCTGTAGTTTTAGAACGGAAATAATCTGTATTTGCAGAAGAAGTTTTAAATGTTGCTTTATAGCCTGAGTTAGTTGAATTATAAGGAGTTGCTTGTCCTCCAGGTATCATACTCATATAATTTCCACCTGACCACATTTGATTTTTTGACATAACGACTTCCAAAGTGTAGATACTGCTCGATGTTGTTGCCAAAGACAATAAGTCTATATTTGCATTGGTTTTTTCATATATATAGTCATTATTAACATGATAGCTTTGAACTGGGAGTAATACCTGATTCCATGATCCGGGAGTGTCTCCATTTTTATAAACTCTGTAATAAATAACAAATGAATTAGAGTCATAAAAATCACCACCATCAGCCCAAGCATTACCAGCACCACCATTTAAAATTAAATTTGTAGGAGTGCCAAAATCAAAAGTATTAAAGTCAATGTTTGAGCCCCATGTACCATTAGTCCAACCTTCGTTGTTAAGTCTGTATAAATAAGGAGATCCTCCATCCTTAGAAATTGAAACAGCACTTGTAGCCCAATTACCGCCAGCAAAAACAAAGCTTAAATTTGTTGCCACTAAAAATAAAAGTAAAATTTTCTTTTTCATATCTAATTAAATTTGAAGTTATTAAATTAAAAGTCAAAAATAGTAAAATATATTGAAAAGTATATATACTTAATGTATTAAATGATTTATTCTTAGAGCGCAAACGATTGCATTTAACCAAATTTGTGGTCGTTTTTATATCGCGTGGGGTTGAAACCCCACGCTTTGGAAATCGGTCGTCGCTATGCGACTTGCATGAAATATTGCAACTGATTTACCCAACCGAGCGGAAAAAGAGGTTAGATGATGCGAACAAAAAATCGAAGATTATATTCGTCAGCGATGTTTTTTTTGTACTTTTGTAAAAAATATAAAATAATAAGGTCAAATAAGTCACCTGAATAATAATTTACAGATTATGAGCACAATACAAATTAAAGACAAAACCTTTGAACTGTCGATACCCGAAGTAGAAATTCTGGAAGCAGTAAAAAAAGTGGGTGAAGCAATAAATAATGATTTGGCCGATCTGAATCCGTTGTTTATTGGCGTGTTAAATGGTGCTTTTATGTTTGCGGCTGATTTGATGAAATTTGTAAATATTCCCTGCGAAATTACCTTTGTAAAATTAGCTTCGTACGAAGGTTTGTACACCACAGGCAATGTGAAGGAAATACTGGGTCTCAACGAAAGCGTTATCGGACGAAATGTAGTGGTTGTGGAAGATATTGTTGATACAGGCATTACCATGGAACGTATTTTAAGTTCATTAAAAGTTAAAGGTACTGCCAGCATCCGGGTGGCT
>JAKLIM010000538.1 GCA_022709605.1 Bacteroidota bacterium
AGAGACATTGCCATTATCAATGTTTATTATTACGATTAAATGAACACTTAATTTCTTATTTTCTCAAAAAACATTATATCAGTTACTATTTTAATAATGAACAATATAAATAAGATTCTTGCAGCTTTTCTTTTACTAATCATTACTCAATCGCTATTTTCGCAAGCCGAAAATTTTGGGACATGGACAACCATTGGCATCGAAAAAAAAGTAAATAAGTGGGATTTTGGCGCAGAAACTGAATTAAGAACTGTGTATTATGTTCGTCTGATTGAACGTTGGAGTCTGGGTGTAAGTGCTGATTATAATATCAACAAACCAATTAAAGTAGGTGTTGGTTACGATTTGATGAGTAAATTGGATACAAAATACCTGAACTATCAGATGCGTAACAGGATGAATGTTTTTGTTTCGGGTAAACTTAAATTTAATGATTTATCATTCACTTTGCGCGAACGGGTTCAGGTTACAACCAAAGATGAAAGCAAAAGAATAGAGGATGGGATTATCGACACTTATAAAGTGAATCCTGAATGGTCATGGCGTAACAGGCTACAGATGAGCTACAATATTCCGAATTTCAAGATAACTCCTTCTGTTTCGGTGGAAACATTTTACCAGTTGAATAATCCCGATGGCAATACCTTCGACAATTTAAGATACATACTATCGTTCGGATATAAACACAAAAAAAATAATTTATTTGAACTATACGGTGTTCTTAATACAGTGTTAGATTCGGACGATGCGTTGGGTAAATACATTCTCGGATTGAGTTATAAATATTCGTTATAAAAATCTTGACTTGAGTTTTTGCTCTTTGTTCTATTTCATTAATTTACAAACATGAATAAAATATTTTTTCTACTTTCAATTATAGTAATATTCATAACTTTTGCTTCGTGCGATCCCGAAAATGTTATCGACAACCCGAATAAAGTGACCGATACACTCGATTACGAATGGGATAGCACAAAAGTTGTAAAGATCAGTTTGAACCAAACGGCTATTACTGTAAGCGGAAAAGGAGCAACTGCACTTGGTTCAACCGTTACAATTACAAAACCGGGAACGTATCAATTTACCGGCAAATTAACTGATGGTCAGATCATTGTAAATACCATTGAAGATGGAAGGGTACGATTGATATTGAACAATGCTGATGTTACAAATTCAACCACTTCACCCCTTTTTGTACAAAATGCAGAAAGAACCATTCTTGTTTTACCAAAAGGCACTACAAACAAATTTACTGATGGTGCAAATTACACAATAACTGCCGATAGTCTGAACGCTCCGATTTTCAGTAAAGATTATCTAAGCATTTTCGGCGAAGGAACTTTAACCGTAAAAGGAAATTACAAAGGAGGAATCACAAGTAAAGACGAACTTGAAATAAAAAGTGGAAATCTGAATATTACGTCTGTTTCAAGCGGTATCAGAGGCAAAGACCTTTTAAAAATTTACGATGGTACTTTCAGAGTCAATTGTGGAGGAGATGCTTTTAAATCGGATAATGATTCATCTGACACGAAAGGGATTATCGAAATTGCAGATGGAACCTATGATGTAATATGTTCGGGAGATGGATTTTCAGCCACAAAAACAATCGACATTTCCGGTGGCCAATTTAATATTGAAACCGGTGGTGGAAGCACACAAGCTATCGGACTTACATCCTCAAAAGGAATTAAAGGAACTAGGAAAGTCAATATTTCGGGTGGAACATTTATTATTAACTCTTCCGACAACAGCATTCATTCGTCAAGTGATGTAACAATTGGCGGTGGAACATTCAATATATCAACCGGAAACAGATCAATCAAATCGGATACTACTTTGACAATAAATGGTGGTGAGATAAATATAAATCA
>JAKLIM010000539.1 GCA_022709605.1 Bacteroidota bacterium
CGTTAAGTACTTCGGTGGAAGGTCGCGAACGATTTCCAATGCGTGTTCGCTATGCACGAGAATTGCGTGACAACCCCGAAGATATAAAACGGATATTGATACCTGCCATGAATGGAAGTCAGATTCCGTTAGGCGAAATAGCCGATATTGATTATACGCGTGGTGCGCAAATGATACGAAGCGAAAATACCTTTTTGGTGGGTTATGTAATATTTGATAAAGTGGAAGGTAAAGCCGAAGTAGATGTAGTAAATGAGGCTTCTGATATTCTGAAAAAGAAACTGGATTCAGGCGAATTGAAATTGCCGCAGGGCGTAACTTATAAATTTGCAGGGAACTATGAAAATGAGATTCGGGCTACCGAACGTTTATCCATTGTTATTCCTATAAGTTTAATTTTGATTTTATTACTACTGTATCTTCAGTTTAAAACCATTACTGCCTCATTTATTCATTTCTCTGGAGTTTTTGTGGCTTTTGCAGGTGGGTTTATTATGCTTTGGCTGTATGGTCAGGACTGGTTTTTAAACTTTTCAATAGCGAATGTAAATTTACGTGACCTGTTCCAAATGCATCCCATTAATTTGAGTGTAGCAGTTTGGGTTGGATTTATCGCCCTGTTTGGTATTGCGACCAACGATGGTGTAATTATGGGAACTTATATTCATCAGGTTTTCGAAGACAGACATCCGGCAACGGTGCATGAAGTGCGCGAAGCTGTGATTGCAGCAGGTATGAAGCGCGTTCGCCCAGCCATGATGACTACAGCTGTGGCAGTAATTGCCTTGTTGCCGGTACTCACTTCCACCGGAAAAGGAGCCGATATTATGGTTCCCATGTCGATTCCAACCTTCGGAGGTATGATTATACAGGTTATGACCATTTTTGTAGTTCCGCTTTTTCAAGCCATGTGGCGTGAAAATGCAGTAAAACGAGATTTGAAAAAGAGTATTCAAACAATCAATAATCAGGAATAATGATGGAAAAAAATTGGATACAAAGAACAATCATTTTAATCAGTATTTTAATGATTAGCATTGTGGGATATTGTCAGGCAACTGACTCTCTTAATTACTATTTGGAGATAGCCGAAAAAAACAATCCTACAGTTATGCAACGATACAACGAATATCAGGCTGCACTTCAAAAAATTCCACAGGCAAGTTCGTTACCCGACCCACAATTGGAGATGGGATTTTTTCTCAGTCCTATGGAATTGATGGCAGGAAATCAGCTGGCAGATATAAAACTAATGCAGATGTTTCCGTGGTTTGGTGTGCTGAAAAATGCCAAAGACGAAATGAGTCTGATGGCAAAGGCGAAATATGAAGCCTTTGTTGATGCAAAATTGCAGGTTTATTTTGATGTGCAATCCGCCTGGTTCGATTTGTATAAAGTGAGGCGGAATTTAATTATTTCAGCCAATAATATGGAGCTTTTAAAGACCATTGAACGACTTTCGATTGCAAGACTTAAAACAGGTTCGGCAAGTAATCTGAGCAATTCAGCGTCGGGCAAAATGCAGGGAAGTGGAGTTTCAGGCTTGTCGGCTAGTTCGGGAGGAATGAGTGGGGGTATGAATAATACATCATCAGGCTCAGGAGTGGCTACAAGTTCTAAAGCGAATGGAGTTTCAGGAGCAATGAATGCGCCTATGCGTTCGAGTTCTTCCACATTGGTTGATATTTACCGCATTCAAATAGAAATACAAGAGTTGGAAAATTCAATATTATTGTTGAGGAATGAAGAACAGCTCATTCAGTCAAAATTTAACAGCCAGTTAAATCGCAATTTGCAATTGCCGGTTGCTGTTACAAGCTCGTTGCAGGTTGAACCATTGGATATTTCCTATTTAA
>JAKLIM010000054.1 GCA_022709605.1 Bacteroidota bacterium
AGCTTCTACCAATTTGTGACGCTGAATCATGGTCCCCATTGCACCATCCAAAATGAGGATGCGGTTTTCGAGTTCTTTTCTTAAATTCATTTTTTACTTAATATTGAAATGCAAAGATAATGAATATCAATTTATAATACGCATTTTACAAATGACCTAGTAAAGGATAGAAAAAACGCCGGAAGAATTAACTACCGGCGCTTATTCATTTTTAATATTGTATAATTAATTGTTAATTAGCGATTTACCTGTCATTTCAACTGGTTTTTCTATTCCCATAATTGTACAAATAGATGGAGCTACATCAGCCAAAATTCCATTTTCAACTTTTGCATCTTTGTTATCAGTTACATAAATGAAAGGCACAGGATTCAACGAGTGAGCTGTATTTGGCGAACCATCAGCATTTTCGGCATTATCGGCATTACCATGATCGGCAATAATAATCACTTCATAATCGTTCACTCTGGCAGCTTCAACAACTTTTTCGACACATGCATCAACCGTTTCAACCGCTTTTACAATTGCCTCACGAATGCCCGTGTGACCAACCATGTCGCCATTGGCAAAGTTCAATGCAATGAAATCAAATTTGTTTGTGTTTAATGCAGCAACTAATTTATCGGCTACTTCGTAAGCACTCATTTCAGGTTGCAAATCGTAAGTGGCCACTTTGGGAGAAGGAACCAGGATGCGTTCTTCGCCCGGAAATTCACTTTCGCGACCACCGGAGAAAAAGAATGTTACGTGAGCGAATTTTTCTGTTTCGGCAATACGCAATTGTTTTTTGCCCAGACTTGAAACAAATTCACCCAAGGTATTCTGAACATTGTCTTTATCGAACATCACGTGCAATCCTCTGTACGACGAATCATAAGGAGTCATGCAGTAAAATTCCAACGGAAGGGTTGACATTCCTTCTTCCGGCATATCTTTTTGAGTTAACACTACGGTGAGCTCCTTGGCGCGGTCGTTACGATAGTTGAAGAAAATCACCACATCGCCTGCTTCTATTGTTGCCAAAGGATTTCCGGTAGCATCAACCGCTACAATTGGTTTGATAAATTCGTCGGTAACACCTTCGTCGTATGATGTTTGCATGGCTTCAACGGTGTCGGTAACACGGGTTCCAATGCCTTTTACCAATAAATCGTAAGCCAATTTTACGCGCTCCCAACGTTTATCTCGGTCCATGGCGTAGTATCTTCCAATGATGGAAGCAATTTTTGTAGTTGTGCCTTTGGTGTACGTATCCAATTGTTCGATAAAACCTTTTCCGCTTTTTGGGTCGGTATCGCGACCGTCCATAAATGCATGAACATACGCTTCGGTGTTATATTCTTTAGCAATATCAACCAAATTTAATAAATGATCGAGCGAACTGTGAACACCACCATCCGAAACCAAACCCAAGAAATGAATTTTCTTATTGTTGTCGCGGGCATAAGTGTAAGCGCTAACCACTTCCGGGTTTTGCATGATGCTGTTATCGCGGCATGCAATATTTATTTTTACCAAATCCTGATAAACCACTCGTCCGGCACCAATGTTAAGGTGTCCAACTTCCGAATTACCCATTTGTCCGTCGGGCAAACCAACGTCTTCGCCCGATGCAAGTAACTGTGAATTAGGATAATTTGCCAACAATGAATCCCAGTAAGGAGTAGGTGTGTTAAAGATTACATCGGCATGAGAATGATTACCCATTCCCCAGCCATCAAGAATCATTAATAATGCTTTTTTGCTCATATTGTTTTGATTTATATTATTTTATACTGTAACTAATACCTTTTGATTTTGACGGTGCAAAATTACTCAAAATTTCGCATATTTTAATTCTGTTTTTATCAATAAGACAATAGAATCACTCAATATGTTATGACTGATATTTAAAATTGAAAGATTATCTTTGTCATTGTAAATTGTAACCCCGATAGCTATCGGGATAAATTGTAAATATCGTATATGTTTATCGTTCTCCTATTTATGTTTGCCGGAATCATTACCGGCTATTTATTCCGAAAATGGAAAATTCAGTTTATAAACGGAATAATACTAACGCTTATCTGGCTCCTTTTGTTTTTATTGGGAGTGGAAGTTGGTGTAAATGATAATGTAGTGAAAAATTTTGCCAACCTGGGTTTTGAAGCCATGCTGATAGCTGTTTTTGCAACGTTGGGAAGCATTATTGGTGCGTGGTTACTGTGGAAAATAACCCCCAAAACTCCTAAAGAGCACTTTTTAAAACATTGAGAATATGAAAACCAATTCAATAATAAATCAAAACGACAGAACTTTGGCGTCATGAAAGGAAGTCTGATTATATTGTCATTTTTTGCAACCGGATTATTATTGGGCATTTCCCGCCTGTTTCCCGCATCCTGGATAGCGTTCGATTTCAGTTTTTATGTACTGGCGGCACTTATGTTCACAGTCGGATTCAGCATCGGTCATCAACCCGATACCATCAAACAATTCAGTAAAATTCATTCGCGGGTACTTTTTTTGCCCCTGACCACCATTTTGGGAACCTGGCTGGGCGTAATGGTTATAAGCTTTTTCTCAAAACACAGTACGGCTGAATATCTGGCAATAGGCTCAGGACTTGGATATTATTCGCTTTCGAGTATTTTGATTACTGAATACAAAGGAGCAGAGTTGGGCACAATTGCTTTGTTGGCAAATATTTTTCGTGAAATCATCACACTTGTTTTGGCTCCCCTTATGGCTCGATATTTCGGGAAACTTGCTCCCATTGCTGCCGGCGGCGCTACAACTATGGACACCACTTTCCCGATTATTATCAAAACTTCCGGTAAAGAATTTTCTATTGTCTCAGTGTATCATGGATTTGTAACTGATTTTAGTGTGCCTTTTTTTGTGACGCTTTGGTGTAGTTTGAAATAAGAAAACAACACAAAGGTGCTTTCTCCAACCTTTTTGGTTGAGCCGTTTACCTTTTTGGTTAAGCCGTTTACCTTTTTGGTTAAGCCGTTTACCTTTTTGGTTAAGCTGTTTACCTTTTTGGTTAAGCTGTTTACCTTTTTGGTTAAGCTATTAACCTTTTTGGTTAAGCTGTTTACCTTTTTGGTTAAGCTGTTAACCTTTTTGGTTAAGCCGTTTACCTATTTGGTTAAGCCGTTTACCTATTTGGTTGAGCCGTTTACCTATTTGGTTAAGCTGTTAACCAATTTCGTTAAGCTTTAAATCCTATTAAACACGCTTGGTATCAACAAGTTAAAATCGGAACTAACTTTGCAAAACTAAGATCTATATTAATTCCAACAAAAAACGATCAAATTATTTTGATTTCGATTTAATACTGTTGCCCACCATGCTCATTGCGCATCTGAAACCTATATCGCTCGAACTTTTATCCTGTTCAAGATAGCGCCGGGTCGAAGGATTCAACCAATAAGCTCTGTCTTTCCACGAACCGCCTTTATATACACGGGCTTTATCATTTATTTCCGGACGTAAAATATCGGTAATGTCTAAGGTGTCTCTTCTAACTAAACCCGGATTGGCCAACGAAATTTGAAGTTGTGATTCAGCATCTCCGTCTTTAAAATTTCTTAAATCATCGCCTTTTTTAACTTCGGTAGCTATGCGTCCGAATTTATCAACTTTGTACAAACGCTGTCCTGTTTCGCTGGTTCCTTCAATTATTGGTGTGCGATACACATTGCCACGGAAAGGATTATTATCCGGTGCATCCTGAAAAGTAAGTGTACGATACACATCGAGAACCCATTCATTTACATTGCCGGCCATGTTATACAAGCCGAATTCATTGGGTTTGTTTGCTCCTACGGGCACTGTGAAATTGGGGCGATCGTTATATCTTCCCGGATTTCCATACAAATCTCCGCGACCGCGAATGTAATTTGAATTAGCTGAACCTTTGCGTTTTTTTTCTGATTTTTTGCCAGTCCACGGATAAGCTCCTTTTCGATTCACATTCCCTTCATCGGAGCTAATACCGTAAGCTGCATATTCCCATTCAGCTTCGGTTGGAAGTCGATAATCGGCCAACATTATTCCATCGTCCAGATTGGCTTTTCGCGGATTACCGTCAAAATCTTTAATTGGTTTTTTGCCGAAAGGAGGAATATAAGTTTCCTGAATCAGGTATTTTTGAGTGCTGAACACATAATTGTATGCTATTGAATCAGCATTTATTTGTTTTCGTATGTTTTTATAATCGGGCCAGGTCAACTGTCCGTTTTTTATAAGTGCCAGTTCATTCACGCGGTCGGTTCTCCAGGCGCAATAATCCACTGCCTGTTCCCACGTTACCCCTACTACCGGATAATTATTAAAAACCGGATGAGTAAGATAGTTCGATAAAAAAGGATCGTTGAACGATAATTCTTCGCCTTTGATATGAGGTCTTACGCGGTCAACCAATTCGGGAGCCACATTTACGTACACCGTTTTTACCCAGTTAACATACTCGTGCCAGTCGATATTCCTGATTTCGTATTGATCCATATAAAATGGACTGACCGTAATTCTGCGACGTTTGCTGTTATACTGACTCGTTAAATAATCATTTCGTTCACCAATTACGTACGATCCGCCCGGAATGGCAACCATTCCGATAGGAGCTTCAGTTTTGAAAGAATTTCCAAGTCCATACGCATCAGCGGCTCTTTTATCGTATTTCCAACCGGTATTGCGGCGGACATTATATTTCCAACCGGTAGTTTTTGAGTAATAAGCACCGTTGATATTGGAATTGGTGGAAGAATTTTTCGAACACGATACAAAACTGATAATCAGAATAACTGATACAATTTTAGCTATAATTCTTAACTTCATATATTTATGATAATTCATTTTATTATTTTTGTTAAAAAACCCTTTGCAAAAATAGTGTTTTTTTCGCTTAAAAAATTCACCAATCACTACTTTTTAAAATGAGAGGTATTTCTTATAACTCATTTTTTTAAAAAAACGTATATATAAAGATTATTATTATCTAATTTTTAGTTTAAATAAGGCTCTATCGCTATATTTTCTTAATTTTGCAAGTGTAAAAATACAACTTTCTCATTTTTTTTGTTTAAAAATGGAAAACAATAAATTACAAATAAAATTAAATAACAGGCTGATTGATTTATCAACACCTATTGTAATGGGAATAGCCAACCTGACTCCTGATTCATTTTTTTGGGGAAACAGGCTGACTTCTGATGCTGCAATATTAAAATGTGTTGAAAAAATTATCGAAAACGGAGGAACGATCATTGATATTGGTGGTCATTCTACACGACCCGGCGCCGAAATGATTTCGACCGAAGAGGAAATTAAAAGATTGTCGTACGGAATTGAAGTTATACTGAAAAAATTTCCGGATGCCATTGTTTCGGTGGATACTTTCAGGTCGAGTGTGGCACGTCACATGGTTGCAAACTACAAAGTTGCCATGATAAACGATGTGAGCGGCGGAGCGCTTGATAATTTAATGTTCGAAACGATAGCCGATTTAAAAGTTGCCTACGTGTTGATGCATTCGCGTGGAAATCCGGGTACAATGCAACAACTTACCGATTATGATAATGTAGTTTCAGAAGTTTTGCAATTTTTAGAAAAACGATTGGCACAACTTCATCTCCTGGGAGTTAATGATGTGGTGGTTGACCCCGGTTTTGGATTTGCCAAAACGCTGGACCAGAACTATCGATTGCTTAACGAATTATCCTATTTTCAGGAACTTAACGTTCCTATTCTGGCAGGTATATCGCGTAAATCGATGATATCCAAATTGTTGGGAACAGATGCTGCAAATTCGCTTAACGGAACCACAGCCGTGAATATGCTGGCTTTGTTGGGTGGAGCTTCCATTTTGAGGGTTCACGATGTGAAAGAAGCGGTTGAAACCATCAAAATATACCAACAGTTTAATTTACAAAACAGCAATTAGTTGGCTGTAACTCATTATATTTAAGAATTTTATAAACTTTAATTATACACAGCTCATGGGCTTTCAAATAGTTTTCAAAGACGTTATTGACATACTTTTAGTGGCAGTTTTACTGTACGAAATGTTTAAATTGCTCAAACGATCAGGAGCCATCAATGTATTTTTCGGAATCATGGCTTTTGTAATTATTTGGTTTTTAGTGTCTCATGTTTTTAAAATGGAATTGCTGGGAGGCATTTTGGATCGGATCATTAGCGTAGGTGCTTTTGCATTGATCGTGCTTTTTCAGGATGAAATACGGCGATTTTTTTCAGGCTTGGGTAAAAAACGAAAATCGAAAATTATCGCTGCCATCCGTAAATTTTTTGGTGACACCGGTGAAGAAAAAGGAAAAAAAGATTATCAGATTGTTCAAATTGTACTGGCTTGCCGTAACCTTTCGAAAAGTTCAACGGGTGGACTTATTGTCCTGACCGGCGAAAACGATCTGGACTTCTACACGCAATCGGGCGAACAGATAAATGCAAACATAAGTTCGCGATTAATTGAGAATATATTCTTCAAAAACAGTCCTTTACACGACGGAGCACTTGTTATTTGTCAGCAAAAACTTAAAGCTGCTGCATGCATTCTTCCGGTTTCGAAAAACCAGACCATCCCCAAAAGATACGGATTAAGACACCGGGCTGCTTTAGGAATTACTGAACATTCGGATGCAATAGCTATCGTAGTATCCGAAGAAACCGGTCATATTTCGTGTGCTGTAAATGGTGAATTGACAACCAATATGAAACCTGAAGAGCTGGAACATTATCTTTCGGACCTTTTAGCAAAATAAAAACGCAAGAATCAACATTATTAAAATAATTTTTAATGCATTGATTAAAATTAGAAAAACATTTCTTCAATGCATTTTCCTAATTTCCATTTTCTTATTTTCTTATTTTCTTATTTTCTAAAAAACCAAAATCGCAACACAGCCATCATTAATCCCAAACGTATTTCCACTTTTTATCCGGCTGACGTTTCCATACGGTATGAAAAATGCCCTTCTGAATCGTGATTGAATCGTTGGAATGACGAATTTTCCAGGTATATTTTCCGTAGGTATAAGCCAAAGTTCCATCATCCGAAACTTCAATTTTATCAGGTGTCCAGTTTACAGTTGCATTTTTAGTATTTTCGGTATTGTAATATTCGTAAATATTTTTTTTACCCACAATTATCGAATCTTTGGCCCTGAGAATTACTCCATTTTCGTCGGCAAAGTTTCTGAAAGCAATGGCAATACCGCTATCTGCTGCCATTTTTTCGAAAGCTTTTTCAGTTTGAAAAACCGAGTTGATTAATTCTTCATTATCAGCCTTTTTATTACAACTTTGAAAAAGCAAAAGCATTGAAATAATTAAAAACGGGATTGATTTCAGATTCATTTTTTTATTTATGAAATAATTATTTGCAACAAAGTAACCATGTTTATTTATCAATATCCGAAATGAATAAAATCACTGATGGATGTGATACGGATATTCTGAATGAACCACGAAAAAATATTGATATCAGCAAATGTTTTAAACACTACAAACATAAAAACAATTCCGAACGCCCCGCCGGCAATATGTGCTGAATGATTTACATTTCCGTTTTGTTTTTTGTCTAAATAAATGGAAACGACGACATAAATAATCCCGAAAATGAAAGCCGGAAGAAAAACCGGAACAAACATAATACCCATGAAATTCATAGGATAAACAAGAATATAAGCAAAAACAATGGCCGAAACGGCTCCCGATGCACCCAAACTTCTGTAATGGTCGTTGTCTTTCTCTTTTAAATACGTGGGGATAATCGAAAATATTAATCCTGCAATATAAAGTGCTATATACAAAATAATGCCAGGGGTGTTACCAAATGTTTCTTTAAAAACTGACTCAATGGCAGTACCAAAAAGATATAATGCAAACATATTGAAAATAAGATGCGAAAAATCGGCATGTAAAAACCCGTAAGTCACAAACCGATACCACTGATTTTCTTTTAATGCCGGCGGATAGAAAATATATTTATCAACAAGCGACCCGTTGTTAAAAGCCATGTACGAAACAATAGCTGTAAGAGCGATAATAATAATAGTTACCATGTATAGTTTATTTTAATTTTTAAACAAAGATAATTATTCGTGGGGATAAAATGTTTTATTAAAAAAAAAATGATTGTCGGGGTTAATGAAAATGATGCATAATTTTTTTACCGGTATGTGATGGATTTTAGTTGTGAAAAACTAAAATTTCAAATACTACAAAATATTAATTTCAATAAAACCAGGCACTAAGGTGAAAATGTTGTTAATATTTTACGCAAGAGAAAATGCTGACACAACTTTATTTCCTTCCGGTTGTTATAAGTAAAAAATACTTTTAAATTAAACAAAATTATGGGTAAAATTTCAGATGCAGTTAAGCCGGGCGTAGTTACAGGAGCCGACTTACAATTTATTTTTAAGGTAGCTAAAGAAGACGGATTTGCAATTCCGGCAGTAAATGTTGTAGGATCATCAACTGTAAATGCAGTAATGGAAGCCGCAAAAGTAGCCAATGCACCGGTAATGATTCAGTTCTCGAATGGTGGTGCAGCTTTCAATGCCGGTAAAGGCTTGAAAATGGAAGGTCATCAAGCTGCAATTCTTGGTGCTATTGCAGGTGCAAAACATATTCACACTTTAGCCGAAGCGTATGGCGTACGAGTTATTCTTCACACCGACCATGCAGCTAAAAAGTTACTTCCGTGGATTGATGGATTGCTTGATGCCAGCGAGAAAAACTTTGCTGAAACAGGGAAACCGTTATTCAGCTCACACATGCTCGATTTATCGGAAGAACCACTCGAAGAAAATATCGAAATCAGCAAAAAATACCTGGGTCGCATGAGCAATATGGGAATGACACTCGAAATTGAATTGGGTATCACCGGTGGCGAAGAAGATGGTGTTGACAACAGTGGTATCGACAACAGTTTGTTGTATACACAGCCTGCTGATGTTTATTATGCCTACAAAGAACTGAGCAAAGTGTCGCCAAATTTCACCATTGCTGCTTCGTTTGGTAATGTACACGGCGTTTACAAACCCGGAAATGTTAAATTAATGCCGGTGATTTTGAAAAATTCGCAGGAATATATCAAAGAAAAAGATGGTTTGAGCGTTGATCATCCGGTAAGTTTTGTATTCCACGGTGGCTCTGGTTCAACCCACGAAGAAATTCGCGAAGCCATTGGATATGGGGTAGTTAAAATGAATATCGATACCGATACTCAATGGGCATATTGGGATGGCGTTCGTGGTTTTGAAGCTAAAAATCGTGAGTATCTTCAAGGCCAGATCGGAAATCCGGATGGTGCCGAAAAGCCAAACAAAAAATTTTACGATCCACGCGTTTGGTTGCGTAAAGGTGAAGAAGCTTTGATTGCACGCCTGCAAGTGGCTTTCGAAGATTTGAACGCTATTAATAGCCTATAAGAATTTACAATTTTTTTATTTACCATTTACTATTTGTATCATTAACGATATTAAACAAAAAAAAACCAGCTTTCTGAAGTTTCAGAAGCTGGTTTTTTATTTATTAATTTATTACCAAATAGTAAATGGTAAATGAAAAAATAGTAAATGGAATTATGCTTTTCCAGCGCTTCCCAAAACTTTTACAGTTTTATAAGCATATAATTTTTTCAACTCGTCGCGCGCAGGTCCGATGTATTTACGTGGATCGAATTCGCCCGGTTTTGTTGCCAATACTTCACGGATAGCAGCTGTCATAGCCAAACGACCGTCAGAGTCAATGTTGATTTTACAAACTGCTGATGCAGCTGCACGACGCAATTGATCTTCAGGAATTCCGATAGAGTCTTTCAAAGCACCACCGTATTTGTTAATTGTTGCCACATATTCCTGTGGTACAGAAGACGAACCGTGTAAAACAATAGGGAAACCCGGAATTTGTTTTTCAATTTCTTCCAAAATATCGAAACGCAATGGAGGAGGAACCAAAATGCCATTTTCGTCGCGGGTACACTGAGCAGGAGTAAATTTGTTAGCTCCGTGCGAAGTTCCGATTGAAATAGCCAATGAGTCAACACCGGTGCGCGATACAAAATCAACAACTTCTTCAGGTTGTGTATAAGTGTGGTGTTCAGCCACAACGTCATCTTCAACGCCGGCTAAAACTCCTAATTCGCCTTCAACGCTAACGCCATGAGCATGAGCATATTCAACTACTTTTTTTGTTAAAGCAATATTTTCTTCGTAAGGAAGGTGCGAACCATCAATCATTACAGATGAGAAACCGCTTTCGATACAATTTTTACAAAGTTCGAAACTATCACCGTGATCAAGATGCAAAACAATAGGAATTTCGTAACCTAATTCTTTTGAATATTCTACAGCTCCCTGTGCCAAATAACGTAATAAAGTTTGATTGGCATATTTACGGGCACCGCTCGAAACCTGTAAAATGACAGGCGATTTGGTTTCGACACAAGCAGCTACGATAGCTTGCAATTGTTCCAGATTGTTGAAATTGAAGGCTGGAATAGCATATCCGCCGGCAACTGCTTTTTTAAACAGATCATTTGAGTTAACTAATCCAAGTTCTTTGTAATGTACCATTTTCTTTGTTTTTATAAGTTTGTTAATCTGGGTGCAAAATTAGTGTTTTTTTGTCAATAAAGAAAAAGATTTCCGCAATGATTTTATAGTTTTTTGCGTATAAAAAACAGTTGCAAAAATGAATGAAATATACACTTTATGCTTTGTTTCTGTAGATCTGAAAGCGTTTTTCGCGTGAATTGTGAAATATAATTCATTTTTATTGCAAGTTTTATAGCGTAAATTTGTTTTTTTAAACATATTATATATCTTTGTAACGAGTTTAATTTTTTAGTTTTCAAAACATTTTAAAACATTTTAATTTATGGGATTTATAAAAGAATTTAAAGAATTTGCGATTAAAGGCAATGTACTGGATTTAGCTGTTGCTGTAATTATCGGAGGTGCATTTGGAAAAATCATAGCCTCATTTGTTGCTGATATTGTAATGCCGTTAATTGGTTTACTGTTAGGTGGTGTTAACTTTGCTGATCTTAAGTGGGTTATCAAACCGGCCGAAGTTGTTGATGGTGTAGAAAAAGCTGCTGCAACATTGAATTATGGTAACTTTATTCAGGTTACATTTGATTTTCTAATAATTGCATTGGCAATTTTTATGGTTATCAAAGCTATCAATGCAACTAAGAAGAAAGAAGAAGCCGCTCCTGAAGCACCTGCTCCTGAAGTACCAACAAAAGAAGAATTATTGCTCACTGAAATCCGCGATTTATTGAAAAAAAACAGTAAATAATTCTTGTAAAATATAAAGGAGTTCGTTTTGAAGTCAGGTTATGCCGATTTTAAAACGAACTTTTTTATTTGTAAATGTTGTGTTGAGCGGAATTATCAGATATTTTGTCGGGAAAAAAGAACGGTTCATCGATTTAAAGTTGCTGATAGGCTTCACCGACAGTACTTTTGCATCACAAACTTCTAAAAAATAAATTTTATGAAAACTGAATTAAGAACTTCACATAGTTCGGGATATCGCAACGGTCTTGGCTTCGGACTTGTTTTAATGCTTATTGGTATTACGTTTCTGGGATTTAATATAGGTATTATCCCTTTAAAACTTAAACCGGTAATTTTTTCGTGGCAAATGTTACTGATATTATTGGGTGTACTCAATTTTTTTAAACGTCATCTTGTATCGGGAACAGTCCTCATTTTAGTAGGTGTATTTTTTATTATACCGAAACTTGTCGCAATTTCTCCTTATTTTTCAAATCTCGATTATAATTTTACTCAACTGTATTGGCCAATGTTGCTAATTGTTGCAGGTGGATTGATTATTTTTAGTCGTACATTTGCCCCCAAATGGTGGAAAACTGAATGGAAAGATCATAAACACATTTTTGGCGATAATACTGAGAACTACAAATATACATATACCGAAGGTGGTTTTTCAAAAAACAGTGTTTTTGGTTCCGGCAGTCACATTGTACTCGACCCTGAATTTAAAGGTGGTGATTTGAATGCTGTTTTTGGCGGAATAACGCTCGATTTGCGCAAGACTAATCTGCCTGAAGGAAGTACAATTCTTGAAGTAAATGCAGTATTCGGCGGTGTAACTATTTACGTTCCCAACGACTGGTTTGTTGATATACATGTCGATGCAGTTTTTGGAGGATTCGAAGATACACGATTTAACACTCAGATCGCTGATAATACCCGAAAACTTATCCTGAGAGGCGCATGTGTTTTCGGAGGGGGTGAATTAAGAACCTAAGATTTTGTGATCATTTGAAACAATATTTTGTCTGATTAACACCTTGAAATAAAGCGAAATGATTCAAACTTTATTCGAAAGCAAAGTAAAATTACAACAATATATATTTATGTGGATTGGGTATGCAGTGCTACATGCCCTTTCTGCACTTATGTTAGTTCAATTTTCTCTTATTATAATTATTACGGATGCGTTAATTTATGCCGCACTTTTGGGCTCAACCGGCATTTTAATAATCAGTGTTTTAAAATATGCCAATTTCAATCAATTTTCCTTTTTTCAGAGAATTGTCAATTATTCAGCATTATTCCTGCTGGCTATAATTATTACTGTATCAGTCAGTTTCGGAGTTATTCATCTGATTTTCGGCTCCAATGTATCGGGTGGGTTTATACCTTTAATCGCTGTGCGGTCATTTATTGCATTACTTGTTTATAATCTGATAGTTGCGCAATTTAAAATTTCAGAAATGAAACGCGTCGATGTAATTGAATCAGTTACAGAAGATGAAAACATTCAAACTCCTGAAATCTTATCAGGAGAAATCCAGCAAACTATTAATAATGAACTGATTGATAGAGTAGCAGTAAAAAGTGGTCAGAAAATTCACGTTGTGCCGGTAGATGAAATTTACTGCATACAAGCCGACAGCGATTACGTTCATATTTACACCAAAGAACACAAATACATGAAGGAACAAACCATGAAATATTTTGAAGAACATTTGCCTTCGAATAAGTTTGTTCGCATCCACAGATCCTGCATTGTCAATATTGAGTCAATTTCGCGCATTGATTTGTACGAAAAACAGACACAGCAACTCACCCTGAAAAACGGGCAGCAGATTAAAGTAAGCCAGGCAGGTTATAAATTATTGCGAATGAAATTGAATTTATAATTTGCCGGAAAATTACCTGTTTCTTTTTGAAAAATTGGAAATTGTGAAATTGTAAGAACCTTAGTTTCTTACAATTTTAAAAGCCCTGCTATTCAACCCATTACTATTTATTACCCCAAAATACAAACCTGATTTCAATCCCTTCAAACTGATTTGCTCGTTCGAAAATGATATTTGTTTTCTGATCATTTCTCTTCCGTGTATATCATAAATTATAGCCTGTGCTTCCGCGAAATCTGTATTCTTCAGGTTGTTTATTACTATAAAATCATTCGCAGGATTGGGAAAAATCTGATAATGAGCATTTTCATCAACTGTAACCACACCTGTGTTCATCCATTTATTATTCATGGCTTGAATTTCGCCCGTTGTAACAGGAATAACTGTACCGTGTCGGGGTGTAAAACCGAATGAATTTCCGTTTAAAACCGTGAAATTTTCCAGGTCGGTACTTTTTGTAAATTCGTAATAACCACTCGAATATACATCGTACATTAAGATATAATCGTCGGTATTATATAACCTGAAAACGCAACCACCTTCAACCGCATTTGAATTTTGATCTAAATATCTATCCAACATGTTCCAATTTCCGGTTAAAGAAGTTGAGGTAGCCTTTTTAATTCCATTTCCCGAGCCTTCTGTTTTGAAAAACAAATGAAATAATCCATCTTTTTCAATAATATCACCATCAATAGTAGCTGTGCCTTGCGGGTTTGCAAATAATAATTTTGGTGAAGATTCGAAAGCAGTAAAACTGCTATTGGCATAAGCATAATAAATTTTATCGTAATCGGATCCTCCTTTTCGCATTGAGAAGTAAACCATGTATTTGCCCACAGAAGCATCGTAAATGGTTTGTGGCGCCCACACACGATCAACAGTTCCAAAATCAGCAGGATATGTATTGGGGATATTGATTGCGGTTGATGTCCAGTCGGTCAGATTCGACGATTTGAGCAAAACCAAACCACGGTTTGAATTCCAACCATTAGCCGAAACCATATCGGTAACAACCATG
>JAKLIM010000540.1 GCA_022709605.1 Bacteroidota bacterium
AGTTGAATTTTGTTTAATACTGTATAAGCAGAGACAACAGCATTATTTTTTGAAAAAAGCTGGCCATAATAAGACTCAAGAGCATTGATTTTTAAATCCGGTTCATTGGGAGCATATTGTGTAATAGAAGCCAGTAGTTTTATAAGTTTATCAAAATTTTGCAAACGGCTGTCGTAACTCATCTGGTAAACGGAGTTCTTTTTAGCAGGTGGTTCTACTGCAATTTCAGCACCTGGAACAGGTTCGCTCGCTACATCCTGCTGAGATGCAGTAGCAGATTTTTTAGAAGAACTCCTACCCTGAATTTTCTTTACTAATGTGTTTGCATTTTCGATAAGTGGAGCAGGTGCAGCACTTGCCCTGAGGGCGTTAATAATCCGTGTTGTGAGTTTATTCAGGAGTTGAAAAAGCAGTTCACGTTCAGAAACGGCATTGGTATATACCGGGTAGTTCTGGTTATACTGCGTTACACTGTTTGACGCATTAGTGTACATCTTTTTTATTTCCGTCAGTTTTAATTCCTGACGTGAGGGGTTGTAATCTGCACCCAGCTCTGTACAAAATGTGATTAGCTGTTGGAAGTTTGCTAAGTTTTTAGCATGTCCGGTTTCAGATGTTGATTTCATAGCTGTAAGTGTTAATGGTTAGTTATATATATTAACGATAATATTGTTATAAATATTTTATTAACACTAATAAAAAAGGCTGCCCTTTCAGGCAGCCTTTTTACTTTAGAAAAAATTGTTTTATTTTACAATAACTTTATAAATATTCGAACCTTTATCGGTATTGACTTTTAGCATGTATATTCCTTTTCCGAGTTGGTTGAGCGATAAAGTTGATTTAGTTGAATGAACATTTTGGCTCATCATTCTCTGACCCAATTGGTTTATTACTTCTACTGAATTGATTTTTTCGCTTGATTCAACAGTAACAAATTCGCTTGCTGGATTTGGATAAACACTTATATTAGCCATTTGCTGAACAGTCTGAACATTGGTTTGATAATCCCATTTAAATACACCACTGGTTGTAGCATTGGTACTGAAGCCTCCTGCCCATCCGGTTTCATCACTAAAGAATTTAACACAGATATATTGTACACCAGTATCAATTGAAGTCCAGGTAGTTCCATAGTCAAGTGAATATGAACTTCCGTAAGAAGCAGTTGCTGCTCCATCTGTACCTACAGAATAGTATTTACCTGGCATATCGGGAACAGCACAGATATCAGATTTCCAGAAATTAGCTCCGGGAGTTACCGATGTCCATGTAGTACCACCATCGGTAGTTTTTTTCATGTTCAAAGCAGTAATAGCACCGGTTGAAGTATTATAGGTAATCTGTTGTGCAATACCGTTCATTTCGTTATTGAATGTAACTTTTTGAATATCTGTTAAACCAGGAGTTAATACAGTCCATGTTTCGCCTTTATCAGTTGTTTTGAAAATACGTCCCTTGTTTGAGCCGAACCATGCAATATTATTATATGCATCATAAACACCGGTCCATCCCATTTCGCCTGATTGTGCTGCGGGCATGTTTGAAGTTGAAACAGCGGTCCATGTTGCGCCACCATCATGAGTATAATAAATTTCGAAATAACCGCTTACGGCGTCACCCATACAGAAACCGTCATTTTCGTTAAAGAAATGAACCACATTCAGGAAACTGGCTGAATTTATAAACATGGATGCGTTATTTTGAACAGTCCATGTTGTACCACCATCAGCAGTAGCATATACTTTACCACCGGCACCTGTTGTCGGATATTCAGCGACCCATGCTTTTTGGTCGTTAACAGCAGAGATATTTGCTGGAGCTAATGAGCCGGTTACAGATATAGT
>JAKLIM010000541.1 GCA_022709605.1 Bacteroidota bacterium
TGGGGACAATAATAAGAAGGATTAAAAAAAATAAGTTCACAAAAGTTATTGCCTTAGTCGATAATTTTATTCCACACGAAAAACGTATTGGCGATAAATCATTTTCTCATTACTTTATGAAAGCGGTTGACGGTTGTGTTGTCATGTCACACAGTGTTAAGGCCGAAATCGAAAAAGTTTACAAGTCAAAGCCCATTGAATACTGTCCTCATCCATTATTTGACCATTTTGGAAAAATTGTGCCCAAAGCTGATGCAAAAAAATCACTACAACTCAATCCCGACAAGAATTATATTTTGTTTTTCGGATTAGTACGCGATTATAAAGGGCTTGATTTACTCATCGAAGCTGCCAGCCTGACAAAGGCCATGCCTATAGATTACGAAGTTATTGTAGCCGGTGAGTTTTACTCTGATGAAGACAAGTACTATGCCATGATGGACAAATTAGGCGTTCGTAATAAATTTCATGTTTTTGCCCAGTTTATTCCCGACGATCTGGTTCCTTACTTTTTCTGTGCTGCCGATGTTATTGTTCAACCATACAAAGATGCAACACAAAGCGGGGTAACACAGGTTGCTTATCATTTCAACAAACCTATGATTGTTACAAAGGTTGGAGGTTTACCTGAAATGGTACACCATGGAAAAGTAGGCTATGTTGTTTCTCCCAATGCACCATCCATTGCTCAGGCTATTTCAAAATTCTATACCGAAAATAAAGAACGTGATTTTACAACCATGGCTGCCATTGAGAAAAATAAATATTCATGGAAACGCATGGAAGAAACGATTTATATCCTTTACAGTAAACTTTTCTACCATAAAAAGACTTTTAATGGATAAAAACGCTCCAAATACCATCAGACAGCAAATTGAAAACAGTATTACTGTTAAACAAAATATTTTAAACAACTCTGAGCTTTTGCAAACCATTCAGGAAGTTGCCCTGATAATGATGGATACTTTCCGAAAGAATCATTTTGTTTGGTTTTGCGGAAATGGAGGCAGTGCTGCAGATGCCCAGCACATCGCAGCAGAACTTTCGGGCCGGTATTATTTCGACCGACCACCACTACCTGCTGAAGCATTACACGTTAACACCTCTTATACGACAGCAGTAGCTAACGATTATGGCTACGACGAAGTATATGCACGACTCATCAAAGGGTTTGGAAAAAAAGGTGATATTCTTTTTGGAATATCTACATCTGGCAACTCGAAAAATGTTGTAAATGCGTTCAAAGCAGCTAAAGAACAGGGATTAATTTTAATTGCCCTGACCGGCGAAAAAAGCTCACAACTCGAAGAACTAAGCAATTATTGTATAAAAGTACCATCTCAGGATACACCACGTATTCAGGAATCGCATATCATGATTGGTCATATTTTGTGCGACCTAATTGAAAGTACTTTATTTAATAAGTAAAAAAGGCTGTACTTTCGCACAGCCCTCCTATCGATAAAAATAAACGAGTATTAAATTTTAATATCTGTAATGGTCGGCTTTGTATGGACCATCAACAGAAACACCAATATAATTTGCCTGTTTTTCTGAAAGTTTTGTAAGTTTTACTCCGATATGTTCCAGATGCAGACGTGCAACTTCTTCGTCCAGATGTTTGGGTAAACGATACACCCCAACCTGATATTTATTTTTATAAAAATCTATCTGGGCCAATGTTTGATTTGTGAATGAATTACTCATTACAAATGAAGGATGTCCTGTTGCACAACCTAAATTTACCAAACGGCCTTCGGCTAATAAAATAATTGAATGCCCATCGGGGAAGAAATATTGATCAACCTGTGGTTTAATATTTACACGTTTTACTCC
>JAKLIM010000542.1 GCA_022709605.1 Bacteroidota bacterium
GTTTCACCACTCAGCCAGCTATGGGTGCTTTGGAATATGGAGCAGAAAATTTGTACAAACAACTAACGGTGAAAGTATACCTCCAAGGTTTTTGGAACCCAACCAACAACAATATGAATACCTGTAAAGTGGTGGGTGGAGTTACTCCTAAATTCTCAGGCACAGTGGTTGATACGGTTTTTCTTGAATTGCACAACACTTCAAATTATGCAACTTTAGTTCATAAAATTCATGGTTTGGAACTGCAACAGGATGGTACGATAAATTCACCCGGATTAAGTTATATCAATCTTCCTGAAACTTATTCCGACAGTTATTATGTAACCGTTCGCACCCGCAACCATTTGGAAACAACATCGGCCGCAGGCGTTTCGTTTTCACCGGATGCACCCGTTTACGATTTTACCACGGTTGCAACTCAAGCTTATGGAAGTAATATGAAGCAACTCGCTACCGGCATTTATGGTTTTTATGCCGGCGATGTAACGCAGGACGGGCTGATTGATCCGTTGACTGATTTTGCGTTGGTAAAATCTGCCATAAATTCGTATGCCGCCGGTTACCATGTGTGCGATTTAAACGGCGATGGCTTAATAGATCCGTTGACTGATTTTGCAACTGTTAAAGCACAGATAAATGCCTATATCAAAGCAATTTTACCATAAAATAATTATTTAATTAAAAATTAAAAAAAAGGAAATCAAGCAAAGTATGAAATCTATTCTTAAAAACCGGGGATATATATTCTTAGTAGCAATAATGATGCTATGTGGAAATATAATAAGTGCCCAAACCGTTAAAACCGTAGGTACGGGTGCAAATTATACAACTCTGAAAGCCGCTTTTGATGCCATCAATGCCGGAACAATTACAGGAAATATTGAATTTCAAATTACAACTAACATTACCGAATCAGTTTCCGCTGTGCTTTATCAAAGCGGATATACCGGAAGTGGAGGTACTTCAGATTATAGTTCGGTAAAAATTTATCCAACTGTAAGTGGGTTGACAATTTCGGGCAGCTTTACTGCACCACTAATCAACCTTAATGGCGCTGACAATGTGACGATTGATGGAAGAATAAATGCTGAAGGAGGTATAAATAATTTAACAATCATAAGTTCAAATACCAACAACCCAACAATTCGTTTCATTAATGATGCCTCCTCGAATACAATCAAATATGCCACTATAAAAGGTTCGAATAGTAATATCTTTTTTTACGAATCAGCCGGCGTTATTCAATTCAGCAATTCAACTAATACTACCGGGAATGATAACAATACAATTGATAATTGCAATTTAACAACTGCGAGCGAAGCAAACCGACCGAGAGTTATGGTCTATTCATATGGAAGCTCCGGAAAAAATAACGATAATATTACGATAAGCAATTGTAATTTCTTTGATCATTTAAATAAATATACGAGTGGCTCAGGAGGAGTATTTTCAGAAGCAATAGGGTATAATCAATATACAGGCTCTACAACTATAATAAATAATAGTTTTTACGAAACACAACCTTTTACGTGTACCGGTACTGGTGGAGCTATAACCTTAATTAAAATTGAATGTATAAGTACCATTAATATTAGTGGCAATTACATTGGAGGCACCGGCCCCGGATGCAGTGGCACAAAATGGATCAAGACTGGGAATAATAATGCTTTTACAGCCATTCAGGCTGGATCGTCAATAAGTGCTCCAATTGTACAAAACAATGTTATTAACAATATTTCGTGGACAAATACAAACATCGGTTTTGCAACCTGGACAGGTTTACAAATTTCGGGAAATAGTGTAACCGGTACTATTGATA
>JAKLIM010000543.1 GCA_022709605.1 Bacteroidota bacterium
TCCTGTCGAAATGCACATTTATCCCAAAGGAGGACATGGTTTTGTATTTGGGCGCAAAGGATGGATGGAGCCTTTGTTCGAATGGTTGAAAGACTCAAAATTTGTAAATCTTCAGTAGTCTTGGATTAAAGATGTGACTTAGACTTCACGACCATTATTTTTAAATAAAATACTAATAACATAAAAAACAATGAAACACAAATTTAACATCGGATTATTGATTATGATACTCCTTACTACAGTTACTGCTCTTGAGGCAGCCGGCAAAAGAAAAGTATCTAAAAAAGCGCAAAGCAAAGCGGCGTTTTATTCCGGTAAATACCGCAATGCATTTCTCGAAGCGGGTTACAACAAAAACGATATTGACCAAAAGGTCGAAAGTGTTTTCAATGATCTTTTTAAAGGCCCGAATAAGATTTATTTCGAAGTGGGCGATTCAATGGCTTATGTTTCGGACATTAAAAACCACGATGTACGTACCGAAGGACTTTCTTATGGCATGATGGTGGCTGTTCAGCTCGACAAAAAAGAGGTGTTTGATCGCATTTGGCGTTGGTCGAAAAAGTACCTGCAACATCAAAGTGGTCCTCGCGAAGGTTATTTTGCGTGGAGTTTCGATCCTGTAAAAATGAAACAAAACTCGCCGGGCTCGGCTACTGATGGTGAACTCTATTACGTCACCAGTTTACTTTTTGCTTCGAATCGTTGGGGAAACATTACCGGTATAAATTATTACGCCGAAGCCCGTAGAATTCTGGATGCCATGTGGAAAAAAGATGGCACCGGCAATATTTACAATTTGATAAATGTTGAACACAAGCAAATTACATTTGTTCCCGAAGGCGATGGCTACAAATGGACTGATCCGTCGTATCATTTACCGGCTTTTATGGAAGTTTGGGCGCTGTATGCAAAAGATGGCCACGAGCAGTTTTACAAAGATTGTGCTGATACTTCGCGTGTGTTTCTTCACCGGGCTTGTCATCCCGTTACAGGGCTCAATGCCGACTACACCGAGTTTAGCGGTGCTCCACATTCAACACGTTGGATGCCGGCAGCTTTCTGTTACGATTCGTGGCGTGTACCTATGAATATTGCCATGGATTACAATTGGTTTGCCAAAGATGCAAAATGGCAACAGGATTATGCGCAGCGGATTCAACGTTTTTTCAAATCAAAAGGAATTGACACTTTCGATGATCAGTTCAATTTGGATGGCTCGAAACCGGAATTTATACTGAAAGCCGGTCGGGATTTTCAACGGTTGCGACATTCCATTGGCTTGGCTTCAACAGCAGCTACCACGCATCTTATCAGCCCGGATAAAGATTATATCCACAAATTATGGAACGCGAAATTAGAACCTTATGACGATGGTTATTTCGATCCTTATTACGATGGATTGCTTTATATGTTTAGTTTAATGCATTTAAGTGGTAAATATCAAGTGATTATACCTCGATAAAAGTCTAATAATTTAAAATATAAATTTTATGGATAAAAAGCAAATTGTATTGTTAACCGTTTTTATGACAGTATTTTCGATGGTAGGTTTTGCCGCTAACAGTAAGAAAAAAGCAACGGCAGTGAAAAATGCTCCTGTTTTTACTAAGTTTATTTATCAGGGCGACGATCAGGTGTACAAGGATTTTCCATTAAAAGCTGATGAGTTTTACAGCCCTATTTTGCAGGGTTGCTATCCCGATCCGAGCTTTACCCGCAAAGGTGACGATTATTATTTAGTATGTTCATCGTTTGCCATGTTTCCGGGTGTGCCCATTTTTCATTCAAAAGATTTGGTGAACTGGACA
>JAKLIM010000544.1 GCA_022709605.1 Bacteroidota bacterium
GTGGAGCCAATCTTTCAGCCAAAGATAAAGATGTGTACCGACAATTATCTAAAGATTTGAATATGTTGACCTTGCAATATGGTCAAAACGTACTTAAAGAAACAAATAACTGGTCGATGTTATTAACCGATAAAAATTTGCTTGCAGGGCTTCCGGCCGATGTTATTGAAATGCTTGCTTCGAATGCCAAAAAGGCCGGTAAAGAAGGTTGGATGTTAAATTTGAAGGCAACTTCTTATGTGCCGTTTATGAAATATGCCGATAACCGTGATTTACGTCGCGAATTATACATGGCTTACACCAAACGTAATTTGCAGGGTGGCGAATTTGATAATATAGAAAATGTACGCAAAATTGCCAATACCCGATTGAAAATTGCCAATTTACTGGGTCACAAATCTTATGCTGATTATGTACTTGTGAGACGAATGGCTGAAAATAAGGAGAATGTGAATAGTCTGCTCGATAAATTGCTTGCTGCTTACAAACCCGTTGCCATCAAAGAGTATGAAGAAGTTCAGGCGTATGCCGATAGTAGAGGTGTATATTTCAAGGTTCAACCCTGGGACTGGAACTACTATTCAGAAAAACTGAAAGATGAGAAATATCAATTGAACGACGAAATGCTAAAACCTTATTTCGAACTCGAAAATGTAAAAAAAGGCGTTTTTGGTTTGGCGACACGTTTGTATGGACTTAAATTTGTAAAAAACACCTCCATTCCGGTTTACAATCCCGAAGTAGAAGCTTTCGATGTAATTGATGAAAAAGGAAAATTCCTTTCTGTACTTTACACCGATTTTCATCCACGCGACAGCAAACGTGCCGGTGCCTGGATGAGCGAATACAAAGGGCAGTGGATGGAAGGTAAAAAAGACAGTCGTCCACACATTACCATTGTAATGAACTTTACCCGTCCGACTGAAACAAAACCCGCATTGCTGACTTTTGATGAACTTACCACTTTTCTGCATGAATTTGGACATTCACTTCACGGAATGCTCACAAAATGTAATTACGAATCACTCTCGGGAACCAATGTTTATCGCGATTTTGTAGAACTTCCTTCGCAGATTATGGAAAACTGGGCTACCGAAAAAGAATTTTTAGATGGTTTTGCCGTTCATTATCAAACCGGTGAAAAAATTCCGGCCGATTTGATTAAAAAGATAAAAGATGCTGAAAATTTCAATGCCGCTAATTTTTGTATTCGTCAGTTGAGTTTTGGATACCTCGATATGGCTTGGCATTCAATCGAATCACCATTCGAAAGCGATGTAATATTGAACGAAAAGAAAGCCATGGCTTCGACACAAATTCTTCCGGTGGTTTACGAATCGGCTATGAGTCCTACGTTCAGCCATATTTTTTCGGGAGGCTATGCCGCTGGTTATTACAGTTATAAATGGGCCGAAGTGCTTGATGCCGATGCTTATTCAGTATTCTCTAAAAATGGAATTTTCGATACCAAAACTGCATCTTCATTCCGTAAAAATATTTTGATGAAAGGTGGCAGCGAACATCCGATGGATTTATATAAAAAATTCCGCGGACAAGAACCTACCATTGATGCATTGCTTAAACGCAATGGAATTGTGACAGTAGCTTCAAAATAAAAATTATAAACGCAGCATCGCAATGAAAATTCTATTCATGCGATACTGCGTTTTTTTAGAATAGTTTTATTATTGTTTTCTAAATATGTAAATTTAAATTATTTATAAATTTCTGATTATAAAAATATTAACTGATTTATTATTATGAAAAAAAATATGAAATATTGCTTTTAAAATACATTGAAGCA